>JBFYZU010000131.1:0-7931 GCA_041309365.1 Myxococcota bacterium | reverse complement strand
TCCACCTCCCCGTCGCGATCGCGGTCCTCGTCGCCGTCCGAAGCCCCGCCGCCGTCCGTGTCCGGATCCAGGGGATCCGTCACTGTCGCGGGATCCTCGTCCGCCACGAACACGCCCGTGTCCGTGTCGTCGCCCTGCGGCTCGGTGAGCCCGATCTCCGTGCCGTCCAGGACCCCGTCGCCGTCCGTGTCCGGGTCCGTGGGGTCTGTGCCCAGCTCCAGCTCCTCGCCGTCGAGGATGCCGTCGTCGTCCGTGTCGTCGTCGCCCACGTCCGTGCCCTCGCCCGGCTCGTCAACGTCCACGAGGCCGTCGCCGTCCGTGTCGAACAGGATCTCCACCTCGCGCACCTCGACGACCTGCTCGGCCGAGCCGGGGGTCAGGGCCGGGTCGGCCAGCACCACCACGACGGCGTACTGGATGTGGCGCATGTCGGACACGCCAGGGCCGCCGATGTCGTCGCCCGAGGCGAACGGGCCGCTCCAGGCGGCGGCCTGCGCAGAGGCCAGGTCGGCCCCGGCGCGCACCCACAGCTCGACCGTCGCGCCGGGAGTCGCGGTCACGTCCGCGGTGATGGCGCCCCAGTCGCGCACCGCGCCCGTGTCGAACACGGGCGACTCCAGCCGGCCGTTCACGTCCGCGTCGATCTCCCACCACTCGGGCAGGTCGCTCATGTCGAGCTCCGCCACCGTGCCGGCGTCGTCCAGGAACATGGCCTGGTAGTCCACGCCCAAAACCCTGTCGAGGGTGCCCGCGACGTTGAACACGGGCGCGTCGAAGGAGATGATGTGGCCGTCCGCCCACTCGGCCTGCCACTCGTGGTCGAACCCGTCGAGCCACGACTCGCCGTTCTCGTCCGAGAACACGAGCGTCGCGACCCCGCCTGGGGTGATGTCGTAGGTCGCGTCGATCTCGCCCAGGCAGGGATCGGAGGGAAGTCCGTTCACGTTCACGTGGAAGAACCACGAGAGCACGCCCGTGCCGAGCTCCCTGTACAGCCAGAAGTGGCCTTCCAGGCACTGCGGCACCGGGTAGGTCATGGTCCCGCCGTAGCCCTGGTAGTCGTAGTAGTCCTCGGGGTCCTGGTCCACGCGCACGGGCACGACCTCGTACGTGCCGTCCGCCTGGGTGTAGATGAACTGCACCACGCGCACTGCGCCGGGCAGGGTCGAGTGGAGCGCGTGCCCGGTCGCCCGGTCGAACCCGTCCTCGGTGGCGAGATCGACGGAGCTGGCGAGGCCCGGCCCGCCGGCCCAGTCCGTCTGCACCAGGGACTGGGCGTCCGCCAGCCCGGACCATGCGAGCACGACAGCGAGGAAATGACAGAAGATCCCTCTTATCATGGATGACCTCCCTCATGGTGCAGGCAACCACCGCCAGCACCCACGAGTATACAGGTCAAACAGGCGCCTTGCCCCGCAGAAAATCGCAATCGTTCGGAATCACACCGGAAACGGCACCACCCGCGTCCCGACGCCTCGACCGGGACCCTGCAGAGCCTATCGCGCCGGGACGCATCGTGGTAAAAACCAAGCCTTCACCCATGACAGGTGCCAGGGCCAGAACCGGGCTTTGCGTGATCGTCGTTGCGGCGTTACTCGCCTCCCCCGAGGCCTTCTGCGACAAGAAGTGGAAGAAGGAGCAGAGCTGCAAGGGCATCGCGATCTGGTCGCGCGACGTGGAGGGCAGCTCGTACGTGGCCACCAAGGCCGTCGCGACGTTCGCGGCCACGACCGGCGAGGTCTGGGACTTTCTGAGCGACGCGAAGAACCTGAAGAAGGTCTCTCCCAACCTGGCCGAGATCCGCGACCTGGGCTCCTGCGGCACCAACTGCAGGTACGTCTACCAGCGCATCCACCACCCCCTCATCAAGGACAGGCACTGCGTGCTCGAGGTCCGCTGGGAGGTGATCGAGAAGGACGGCCTGTCGACCTACAGGCGCGAGACCAGGGCCACCAAGGCGAAAAAGCCGCCCGTGTCAGGCCCGCTGCTCGTCGAGACCATGTCCGGCACCTGGGTGCTCGCGCCCGCGGGCGACGGGAAGCGCACCAGGATGACGCGCACGAGCCACCTCGACATCGGCGGCAACGTGCCGCCGGGCATCTTCAACGCAGGGGCCGTGAAGAACACGTTCAGGTTCATGGAGAAGGTCAAGAGGTCCTTCGAGTAGCGTGGCGCCCCTCAGGTCGCGATGAGGTCGTCGATGAGGGCGAGAAGCTCGCGGCGCAGCTTCGGCCCGTACGAGGCCCTGTCGCGCCGGACCCAGGACTCGAGCATGTCGAGCAGGCGGTTCATGCGCCTCACGGGCGTTTCCGGGCCTGCGTCGCCGGTCACGAGCAGGTCCTCGAGCCGGCCGCCCGCGTCGAGGACCGGCTTCACGAGCCGGGCGACGTTCATCATCAGATCGAGCCCCACGCGCCCGGACGCGGCCCAGTCGGCCACGGCCATCATGGCCTCGGGGTTTTTCTCCAGCACCCAGAGGCGGTCCCACATCCAGGGGGTGAGCAGGGGAGGCTCGACGCGGGTGCGGCTGCGGTACCTCGTCTCAAGGATGTACATGTGGACCGCAGCGTAGAGCTGGTCTGCCGACATGTGCACGCCCGGGTCCCCGGCCACCCGCACGAGCGCGGCGCGGCCCCAGCTCCCCCTGGCCGCGTAGAGCTTCTCGTCGCCCAGAAACAGGCCCACGAACAGGTGCTCTCCCACCTCGAGGTACATGGCGTGGGAGTGGTGGGCGGCGCGCTCCTTCACGAACGCGATGGCCCGCTGGATGCGGCGCTCGATCCCGGCCCTTGGCCCGGGCGGCCGGGGGGTCACCTTCCTGATGACGCGCGGCATCAGCCCTGCCCCTGTGCGAGCAGGCCGCGGATCGCGAGGAGCCGGCCGCGCAGCCTCTCTTTGTTCGCGGGCGAGATCCGGGAGCGCTTCCACCAGCCCGACAGGACCACGAGCATCCTGCGCGAGGCCAAGAGCACGTGGGCGGGCGACCGGTCGCGCCTTCGGCCCCTGCGCCGCGACGGGCCAGGGCCGGCCGGATCCGCGAGCAGGTCCTCGACCGTGCCGCCCTCGTCCAGGTGCTGGCGCCAGCGGTCCGCGATGCGCTCGAGCTCGCGGTACCCCACGCCCCTGCCGCTGGCCCAGCGGGCGAGCGCGCCCATGGCCTCGATGCTCTCGTCGAGCTCGTCGAGGGCGTAGAGGTGCTTCATGTCCAGGCGATGGGGCACGCCGGCCTTCTCGAGCCTGTCTTTCACCATGGCGGCGACGAGGTAGAGATAGAGCGTGGAGTACGGGATGCCCGTGGCCCGCGAGATGTCCGCGGGCGAGTCCGGCTTGGTGGGGTCGAGCCTCCTCACGTACGCCTCGTCGCCACCGTAGAGCTCGAAGAAGAGGTGCGCACCCACCTCCAGGCCGAACAGGCGCGAGCGCTCGTGCTGCCTGGCCTTGACGAACTCGATGGCGGCGCGCACGAGCCTCTCGAGCTTTTCGCCGGTGTGCGGGCAGTCCTTGCCCGGTCCAGGGCCCGGTCCAGGGCCAGGGCCAGGGCCAGGGCCAGGGATGGGGAGCTTTCGCACCGGCACGATCCGCCGCACGGTCTTTTTCGCCCTGCGCCCCACGGGACCATGACTAGCGCAGAAGGAGCGGCCGGGCAAGGCCGGGGAGGTTGACAGCAAGGGAAAGCCGGGACAAGACTTCGACACGGACAGGAGAAGACGATGAGAGCGGTAACCCTCGCGGCCTTGACCCTGATGCTCGCGTGCAACGACCCGGCAGGAGGCAACGACCCGGACGCCACGGACACGGCTCTCGACACGGCCCTGGATCCGTCGCCGGACGGCGACCTCGACACGACAGCGGACCCTGCGCCGGACTTCGACCCGGACGGCGACGCGCCCGCGGACACGCCGGCGGACGGCGACTGCACGTCGGACGGCGACTGCGACGACGCGGATCCCTGCACCACGGACGTCTGCGACACGGACTACGGCTCGTGCTCGCACGACCCCGTGGACGGCGACGGCGACGGGTACGCGGCCGCGGCCGTGGGGGCCACGGACTGCGACGGCACCGACTGCGACGACGACGACGCGACCATCTACCCGGACAGCGCCGTCAGGGTCTGCATGGCCGACGGCGACTGCAACGAAAAACTGGACTCGGACAACGACGGCGACGGGAGCGACAGCGAGACGTGCTCGGGCGACGACTGCGACGACGAGCAGGCCACGGTCCACCCGGGCGCCACGCCCGGGTGCGGCACCACGGTGGGCGATCCCCTGTCGGACCTGGACTGCAACGGCAACCTGGACTCGGACAACGACGGCGACCTGCACCTCTCGGACGCCTGCCCGGGTTTGTCCGGCGACGACTGCGACGACGCGAGCGCGGACATCCACGCCGGCGCCGAGGAGATCTGCGCGGACGGCGTGAACCAGGACTGCGACGGGTGGACGGACGGGCCTGCCGTGAGGTTCTCCGAGGTGCTCGTGACGGACGGGTCACAGGCTGGGATCGCATGGAACGGCAACAAGGTGTCCGTGACCTGGCGCAACCCCGATCCCGCCGTCGAGGACCTCTTCTACTGGACCGTGCCGCTGACCGGACCGGACGGGTCGAGGACCATCCGGGTCACCACCGGCAGCGTGGGCGCCTACGACCCTGCCATGGCGTTCACCGGAAGCCAGGTGGCGCTGGCCTGGTCCGACACCCGCAACACGTTCAAGGATGTCTACGTGAGGATCCTGGCTCCTGGCGGGGCGTTCTCGACGAGCGAGATCCGCGTCACGCAAGCGACGGCGGACACGGAATCGCCCGCTCTGGCGTTCTCGGGCAGCGAGCTCGGGGTGGCCTGGCAGGACTCGAAGGACGGCAACTGGGAGATCTACTTCACGCGGATGGCCATGGACGGCACCGAGATGACCTCGGACACGAGGATCACGAACGACGCGC
This sequence comes from Myxococcota bacterium, assembly GCA_041309365.1. Taxonomy (GTDB): domain Bacteria; phylum Myxococcota_A; class Polyangia; order DRWM01; family DRWM01; genus JAFDER01. Next base: position 2,987 of record JBFYZU010000131.1, on the reverse strand, counting down.
AGTTCTCCAACACGCCGTCGCTCGCGTGGAGCGGCAGCGAGTACGGCCTCGCGTGGTACGACGGCAGGGACACGCCCGCCCAGGTCTACTTCGCCCGGATCGCGGCGGACGGGACGAAGGTCGGGTCGGACATCCGGATCACCGACACGGCCGGGGGAGCGGACCACCCCTCGATGGCCTGGACCGGGAGCGAGTACGGCGTGGCCTTCCTGGGCGCGATCTCGGGCGAGGTGGACCTGTATCTGGCCAGGGTGGCGCCGGACGGCACCAGGATCGGCACGGACGCGAGGGTGGCGGGAGGCGCGTTCGGCGCCTTCTTCCCGGACCTCGAGTGGGCGAACGGCGCGTTCCACCTGGCGTGGGCAGACCCGAGGAACGGCAACAAGGAGATCTACTACGCCAGGCTCGACCCCGAGGGCACGATGACGAGCTCCGAGATCAGGATCTCCGAGGGCATCCAGGAGTCCACTATGCCGGCCATCACCTGGACGGGGAGCGAGATCGTCGTGTTCTGGGACGACTTCCGCAACGGGACCACCCCGCAGCTCTACATGAGCATCATCGACTTCTGCCAGTGAGACCCGCTGCCCGCCCTCAGCGGGCGGCGATGGCGCGCACGGCGCGGATCGCGGCCTCGGCGTGGTCCATGGTGTTCGTGGGACCCACGCTCAGGCGCACCGTGCCGCGCGGCGCGGTGCCCATCTGCTCGTGGATGAGCGGGGCGCACTGCAGGCCCGTGCGCGAGGCGATGTGGTGGTCCACGTCGAGCATGGTGCCCACGTCCGAGGGGTCCAGGCCGGCCACCGTGAACGAGAGCACGGGCAGCCGGTCCACGAGGCCCGTGGTGCCGTGCAGGGTGACGCCGTCGATCCCGGCGAGCCCGTTCTCGAGCCTCCCGAAGATCTCCATCTCCTCGCGGTGGATCGTGCCCAGGCCGCGCTCCTCGATCCAGTCCTGCGCCTCGATGAGCCCGCAGATGCCAAAAAGGTTGAGGGTGCCCACCTCGAGCCTGTAGGGGTACTCCTCGAGGTGGTAGGGGTAGGCGCTCCGCACGCCCGTGCCGCCGTAGCGCGTGGGCCGCACCGTGACGCCCTCGCGCACGTACACCCCCCCGATGCCGGTCGGGCCCAGAAGCGACTTGTGGCCCGTGAACGCGAGGGCATCGATGTACATGGCCTCCACGTCGATGGGCACGACGCCCGCGGTCTGGGCCACGTCCACCACGAGCCTGACCTCGCGCTCGCGGCACAGCCTGCCCACGTCCGAGAGCGGCTGGATCGTGCCGATGACGTTGGAGCCGTGGTTGACCACGACGATGCGCGTCCTGGGCCTGATGCGCTTCTCGATCTCGTCGGGGTCCACGCGGCCGTCCGCGCCCACGGGCACCACGTCCACGTCCACCTGCCTGAGATCCCGCAGGTGGTTCAGGGGCCTGAGCACGGAGTTGTGCTCGATGGTCGTGGTGATGGCGTGGTCGCCCGGAAGGAGCATGCCCTGGATGAGGATGTTGAGGGCGTCCGAGGCGTTGTACGCGAAGCACAGCCTGTCGGGATGGCTGCCGCCGAAGAAGCGGGCCATGCGCTCGCGGGCCTGCTCGACGATCTGTCCGCCCACCATGCAAAGGTCGTAGCCGGAGCGGCCCGGGTTCACGCCGTAGCGCCTGTACGTCTCGAGGGCCCTTTCGCAGATCCGGGCGGGCTTGGGATAGACCGTGGCCGCGTTGTCCAGATAGACCATGTCCCCGATGTCCGCCGGGATCTCCATGCCGCTCCTCGGTGCTCGCGCCGACACTACCACAGGCCGTCGTGCCGTCACAGGCAGCCGCCGTGCGCCTCCTCGATGTCCATGACGAGGAGCGTCCCGGCCGCCGCGGCCGCGGGCATGAAGAAGAGGTTCACGATGGGGATGCTCATCACGAGCCACAGGGCCGCTCCCATGCCCAGGCAGGCGCGCAGGTTCGTGGCGATGAAGACCAGCCGCTCCAGAAGTCCCAGGTCCCTTCGCGCCAGCGGCCAGTCCGTGCTGTCGTACGACAGGTAGAGCATCGACACGAACCACCCGACGACCCCCGCGACGACCTGCCCCACCGTGGGTAAAATCCACGACGCGAGAAACAGCGCGACCAGGACCAGCCCGTACAGGACCACCCTCAGGACGGCCAAAAACAGCGACTCGCCGATGCCCCTGAGCGACCTGGCCAAGGAGAAGGGCAGAGGCTCGAGCCCCAGCCTGTAGAGCTCCACCCTCTGGGACAGAGCGTCGTTGAACGGGGAGGCCACGATGGACGTCGTGGAGTACACGACCACGAGGCCCAGCGCCATGAGGACCAGGCCGACCAGGATGCCGAGGACCCACCGCAGGGCCAAAAGCACGCCCGTGCTCCCCGCCGGCCACACGAAAGCGACGATGCTCTCGTTGTACGTGAAGGCCGCCGTGACCACGGCGATCTGCGAGAGCGCCGTGAGCGCGATGGGCCAGACCCAGAAGCGCACCAGATCGGCACGCTCCGCGAACACGAGCCGCGCCCCGCGAAGCGGGTACCCGAACCCGGCGCGCAGGCCGATGACCCTGCGCTTTTTCCCCTTCACGGGCACAGCCTCGACCCTCGTCTCTTCCACGACCGCGAGGGCCTTCTCCCTGGGTTCGTCCACGTCCTCGAAGATACCACGCCCGCGGGTGGTCTTCGCAACCTCGCTGATGGCCCGGTCATCCCCCACCCGCCCGCCTGCCCGATACCGCCCCGCCTTACCCGGATGGAATCCGGAACGTTTGACATATTTCCGTACCATTGTTATGGATATACATATGAAGACGACCCTCATCATCGACGACCGGATCATGAGCCGGCTCAAGGCCAGAGCCGCGAGGGAAGGCAAGACCATGTCCGAGCTGGTCGAGGCCGCTCTCAGGCTCCTGCGCCAGGCCAGGGCCGACGAGCGGACGCTCCCCGAGCTCCCCGGGGTCGCGGGCGGGGGCGCCCTGGTGGA
>JBFYZU010000130.1:0-14914 GCA_041309365.1 Myxococcota bacterium | reverse complement strand
TCTCGTGACGACCGTGGGCGTTCACCTGACGCGTCGTGGCGAGAACCCGGTGACCGCCCTGATCCGCGACCTGTCCGGCCTGCTCGTGAAGCCTGCCCTGGTCATCTTCGCGGTCCCGGCGATCGTCCTGGTCTGCGGATACGTCGTCTACCCCAGGATCTACGGCATGGACGCCTGTCCCGCCGAAACCGACGAGGACCTGTGCTCCGAGCATCTCACCTATGGAAAGCCGGACGCCAGGATCCGGATCGTGGAGTACAGCGACTACCAGTGCCCCTACTGCTCCATGACCCACTTCGCCCTGCGCAAGGCCGTGGAGAGCTGGCCCGATGACGTCTCGCTCATGCACGTCCAGTTCCCCCTGGACGACTCGTGCAACGTGCTCGTGACGAGGCCGTTCCACGAGCACGCCTGCGAGGCCGCGCGCGCCGCGGTGTGCGCCGACAGGCAGGACCGCTTCTGGGACATGAACGACTGGCTCTTCACGCACCAGAGACGGATCGGGAATCAGCCGTGGGGGGACATAGCCGGTGAAAACGGCCTCGACGTGCAGAAGTTCGAGGCGTGCATGGCGGATCCCGCGTCCCTGGACGTCGTGAGAGAGGACATCGAGAAGGCCAGCCTGACGACCTTCGTCAAGCAGGGCAGCGTGGGAACGCCCATCATCTTCATCAACGACAAGGGGCACATGGGAGGCCTCGAGTTCGAGGAGCTCGAGAAGTACCTCGTGAACACCTTCGATCTGCCTCCGGCGCCCTGATCCTGGGCAAGCCGCGCGTACGTCTCAGGCACCGTACTTGGCGAGCTTGCCGGCGTAGCCCATGAGCAGAGGCATGAGGTGGCGGCCCCGCAGCCGGCCCAGGCTTCCGGTCCTGCACGAGGTCTCGCCGAAGCCGCCCGGACCGTGATATCGCACGTAGCGCGCGTTCACGAGCAGAGGAACGGGGTGGAAGGAGTGGGATGCCATGGAGCAGGGGGTGGAGTGATCGCCCGTCACGGCGAGCACATCCGGGGCCAGGTCCAGTATGGCCGGCACGAGCTTGGCGTCCGTTTCCTCGACCACCCGGAGCTTGCCCTGCACGTCGCCGTCCTCGCCGTACGAGTCGGTCTTCTTCACGTGCACGAAGAAGAAATCGAAGTCTCTCCACGATGCCTTCAGCCGTGCGATCTGCGCGTCAGTGTCCACACCGGCGTCCAGCACGGTCATGCCGGCCAGCGACGCGAGGCCCCTGTACATGGGGTAGAGCGCCAGGGCCGCAGCGGTGAGCTTGAACACCTCGGAGAAGGGCGGGAGAGGCACGTACCTGGCGAATCCACGCAAGAGGACCGTGTTCGCCTTCGGCTCCTTCACGAGGAGCGCCCTCGCCTTTTCGACGAACTGGGCCGCGGCCAGGGCCGTGACCTCGCTGGCCGCGTCGAGGCCCCTCGGCGTCAGGGGAGGTACTCCCGTCCTCTGTGGATCCGTGTCGGGCAGACGGTCTCCGAGGCCGTCTCCACGGAACACGACCACCCCTCGGTGCTCCTTGACGGCGCGAACGGTGATCTGGGCCCCCTTAACCGAGGGGATGGCCTCCTCGAGCTTCTCGCACAGGGCGGCCGCGCTGGCCGAGTCTATCCTGCCGGCGCGCCGGTCCGTGATGTTCCCGGAGGCGTCGGTGGATGCGAAGTTGAACCTCGCTGCCACGTCCCTGTCGGTGAAGACGAACCCTATGCCCAGGCCCTCGAGCACTCCCCGGCCGATGAGATGCTCGGTGGGCTCGTAACCGAACAGCGCCGTGTGCCCCGGCCCGCTCCCCGGTGTCACGCCAGGAAGGACGGGGTCGAGAAGGCCCAGCTCGGATCTCGCCGAAAGCCGATCGAGGTTCGGCGTCCTGGCAGCCTCGAGCGGAGTGCTTCCCCCGAGCTCGTCGCAGGCCACGTCCCCCAGGCCGTCCATCACGAAAAGGACGATCTTCGAGCCCGTCTTCTGGGCCAGCGAGGAGATGAGCTGGAGTTCTCGATCCATGATTGCCTCACGCGTGGTCCTGGCCGCGTCCTGTCGGGCGGCCCTCAGATGCGGTCATCGACCCGGGAGGACGGCTCCTCCTCCCTGCGCCCTGGTTCCGGCCGGGGCACGGGCTGCGGCATGGGTGGAAGATCCTCGAGCGGCAGCTCGACGAGCGGCCAGCGATGTCTCTGCTTGCGCTCCTCCTCCCGACGCCGGATCTCCTCTATGATGTACGGCGGAAGCATCGCTTCACCTCGCCACCATCCACTCGTGATTGTAGCGCACGCTCGCCGGTTTTCAACCTGAGGGCCCCGGCCCGTCTTCTCGGCTCATCGACCGACGTTCATAGCGCACCAGCAGATGGCTGACAATGCCCCCCTCGAGGTCGTACCGGACGGTCTGCACGAGATGGAGGCCTCGCGGGGGCGAGGGGGCCATGGTCCCCGCGGTCATGCACAGGACGCTCCCGCCCGTGCGCACGAGCCCCAGGCCCGTGGCGAGCCAGCGATCGGGCGGGAACACGGCCCTGGAGACCGCCACGTCGAAGGCCGCGGTACCGGACATCTCCTGGACCCGGCACCTTTGCACTTCCAGGTTCGATGCTCCGGCCCGTGATGCAGCGATTCTCAGAAAGGCCGCCCTGCGGGCGCTCGGCTCCACCAGCGTGACCGTCAGATCGGGCCGCATGATCGCCACGACGATGCCCGGCAGGCCATTGCCGCTGCCCACGTCCACCATGCCGGCCCCGTCGGCCACCATGTCCGCCACAAAGACACAGTCCATGACGCCCAGATTCACCCGCTCCGAGGCGTTCCCGAAGCCCGTGATGGAAGAGCGCGACGACCACAGGGCCAGCTCGTCGAGATAGGCCGACAGTGCGTCGAGACAGGCAGGGACCGGCCGGCCGCCGGCGACGAATGCCTTCTCGAGCAGGGCCAGGTGGCACTCGCCGTTCTCGACGGAAAAGGTGACCACTCCTTTCACTCTCCACTAGCATTCATACATGAAATACGGGAAAGTGAGAAATCATGCTTGACCGGGCCTCTCGCGTGCCATCGGGACAGGCTGCCGCCGAGCTCACGGGCAGGGCCCTGCTCGCCACCTTCGGCACGCCTGCCGGCGGATTCGAGCTATGCACTCTCAAGGGTGACGCCTCCTCGCGCTCCTACCACCGGGCAAGACTCCTCTCGGGCGAGCCCAGAACGGTGGTCGTCATGCAGCTCGCCGCGGATCCCCTGAAGAGCGACGAGCTCACCGACTGGGTGCCCCCCGAGTACCCCTTCACGCTGGTGCAGCGCTACCTCGAACAGGGGGGCCTGCCCGTGGTCCGCATCCTCGCTGCGAGGCCTGCGGAAGGCTGGCTCGTGCTGGAGGACCTCGGCGACACGACCCTGGAGAGGGCGCTCGGCGCCTCGGAACCTGCAGGGTGGGAGACCCTCTACGCACGCGCCGTCGATCTGCTCGCACTCTGGCAGCGATGGGGCGCTGGATCACTCGACGCGAGCCCGGTAGCGGGACGGTGCTTCTCACGACGTCTCATGAGCTGGGAGCTCGACCATTACGTGCAGTGGGGCATCGAGGCGAGGCTCGGTATCCACCTCGAGGCCGGCGTCAAGGAGAGGCTCGCCAAGCTGTTCGATCCCTTGCTGTCGGCCCTCGGTCGGATCCCCACGACGCTGGTCCACAGGGACTTCCAGAGCCGCAACCTCATGGTCTGCGACAGGGGACTTGGAGAGGAGCTCGTGATCATCGATTTCCAGGATGCGCTTCGAGGCCCCGTGGTCTACGATGCCGTGGCCCTGCTGTGCGACTCCTACATCGAGATGGATGAGAGGCTGCAATCCACCATGGTCGAGCGCCTGCGATCACGTGCCTGGCCCGGGGTGGACAGAGCCACGTTCACCAGGTGGTTCGACCTCCAGGCGGTCCAGCGCAAGCTCAAGGACGCGGGGCGCTTCGTGTTCATAGACAGGGTCAAGGGCAACCCCGACTTCTTGCCGTTCGTTGACCGGAGCCTGGGCTACGTCCGGCGCAGCATGGCAAGGCTGCCCGAGCTCGCAGGGCTCGAGAAGGCGCTCGCGGAGCTGGGAGGCCTCGCTTGAGGCTCAAGCTCGTCATGGCGAGCATCTTTCTGGCCGCGGTGCTGGCATGCCTCGGGATCCTCGCGGTCCTCATGGCCGGCGATCTGGAGCTCGTCCGCTCCATCACGGGAAACACGGAGCCGCCGTCCGGCTTCTGGGCCTTCCTCGGCGTGGGCATGGTCCTCGTGCTCGCCCCTTCCCTCTTCGCATGGGGCTACCACGTGTCGTTCCAGTCGAACCGCATCTCGCGCATCGGCCACTTCGTGGAGGAGATCTCGATGCAGGATGCGGAGCACGATGGGCCCATCGTTCCGTTGCCCCTGTCGAACGACGAGGTCGGACGCCTCAGCGCCACGTTCAACGAACTGAGGGCCAGCTTCGCCAGGGAGATGGACGAGTACGAACGATCCCGCGAGGCGCTCAGGCGTCTGGACGAGGAGAAGAGCCAGTTTCTGGCCATCGTGAGCCACGAGCTTCGGACACCGCTCAACACGATCCTGGGCTTCTCTCAGCTCTTGCTCGACGGCATCGAGGGGGAGATGCCGGAGTCGCAACGCGAGGACGTGCGCATCATCCAGATGAGCGGCCGCAACCTTCTGGGCCTCATCAACGACATCATCGACCTGAGCGCCATCGAGTCGGGGACCATCATGATAGCGCCAGGACAGGTGGACATGGGCGAGCTCATGAGGGAGATCCACTCCGAGTTTCTGGGACAGCTACGCAACAAGCGCACGAAGCTCACCATGGAGATACTCGACGAACCACTCCTCGCGAGGGCCGACCGCAAGAGGGTCTACCAGGTCATCAACAACCTGTTGAGCAACGCCGTGAAGTTCACCCCGAGAGGCACCGTATCCATAGAGGCCAGGCGTGACGGCGACATGGTCAGGTTCTCGGTGACCGACACCGGCCCCGGCATCCCGGCATCCGATCTCACGACCATCTTCTCCGAGTTCCAGCAGTCGGGAACGTCGACCATGAGGAGCCGCGGAACGGGCCTCGGCCTGGCCATCAGCAAGAAGCTGGTGGAGCTGCAGGAGGGAACCATCGAGGTCACCAGCGTGGAGGGAGAGGGCTCGACGTTCACGTTCACGCTTCCGGTGCACGTGGACGAAAGCGACGAAGGTGCAGGATCGTGAACGTGGACCGCCAGGAGCAGCCGCCCCAGACGGGCTACCTGCCGCCGCTGAGGAGCCGGGCCTTCTACCGTGCCACCTTCGTCCTCTGCGCCCTTCCCGTGACGGTGCAGGCGGCGCTCTTCGTCTGGCTCTGGACGCAGCTCACCCACGGCGAGAAGATCCCCGGGCTGGTCATCCTGACGCCGGCCCTTCTGGTCGTAAGCCTCGTCGCGGCCCACCTGAGACTCCACTCGACGCTGGGCCGGATGCACGCCCGCACCGCGCGATTCGCAGGGGAGCAGGAGGCCAGGAGAGCCGTGGACGAGGCCATCCTCGCCCTGTTCCGGATGCCGCGCAACCTGCTTCTCGGAGAAGTTGCCCTCTCTTTCATCGCCATGCTGCCCTTGAGCATCTGCGCCCACGCGCTCGATCCGAGGCTGTCCATGCCCCTCGCCATCATTCCGGCATGCGTCATGGTCATGGTGATCCCGCCCTACCTGCAGACCGAGCTCTGGGAGGTCCGCAGGATCGTGCGCTTCCTGCCTCCTCCCACCGATCCCGCGGTCATCGCGGGCCACATGCGCAAGAGCTATCTCATGGGCGGCATGTTGGTGCTCATCCCGACGGGGATCTCGCTGTTCGAGGTGTACGAGCTGGCTCACGTCATGCTGCTCAGGCTCATGGGTTCCCAGTTCAACATCGTCAGGCATCTGGAGCCGCTGTGGCTGCTCACCGGAATGGCTTTGCTCGGGGCCCTCATGGGGATCACGTGGTGGATAGGCAGCCGGGCAGGACGCGAGATAGAGACGATCAGCCGCTTTTTCGAGGATGCCTTCCGCAAGCCCGGAGGCAGGATGTCCACCGTCACCTCCATGCCAGCGCCGGGCAGCTTCACGATACGGGAGATCGTCGAGCTCAGGAGCGCGGCGGAGAAGCTCGCATCGAGGCTCCAGCAGATCCGCGGCACGAAGGTGGAGCAGATCGAGGCGCTCGAGCGCGCCCAGCGTGTCAAGACGGTGTTTCTGGCAAGCATGAGCCACGACCTGAAGAGCCCGCTGAACTCCATCATCGGGTTCTCGGAGCTCTTGCTCAGAGGCATCGAGGGGGATCTCCCGGAGCCCCAGAGAGAGAACATGAGGCTCATCCACGCCTCGGGCGAGGAGCTGCTCGGCCTCATCAACAACATCCTGGACTCGGCAAGGCTGGAGGCCGGCAAGCTCGAGCTCCACAAGGAGTGGACTCCCTCGGTGGAGCTCGTGAGCAACGTGGTCAGGACCGGGATGCAGCAGATAGGCACCAAGCGCATCGTCTTCGAGAGCGAGATCCAGCCAGGCCTTCCTCCCGTGTTCGTCGACCCTCACCGGATATCCCAGGCCATCGGGAACCTCATCTCCAACGCCATCAAGTTCATGGAGGAAGGCAAGGTCACGCTCCGGGCCTACATCCACAAGACCGGAGACGACCCGCAGCGCAAGTTCTTGCGAATCGACGTGCAGGACACCGGAGAGGGCATCAGGGAGGAGTACCGCGAGCGGATCTTCGAGGCGTTCCAGCAGATCGACCTCTCCTACTCGCGACGCGCCTCGGGCATGGGCCTGGGCCTGACGCTGACGAAGAACCTCGTCGACCTTCACGAGGGCAAGCTCACCCTCTCGTCAGAGCTGGGCAAAGGCTCGACCTTCTCCATCAGCCTGCCACTGGAGGATTGACATGTCGGACATCATCTACCACCCCATCGGCATCATCCGGACTCCCTACGACGAGAGCTTCGCTCCCAACCAGCCCGTGGAGAAGAAAGGGGCCGAGGCACGCCTGGAGCTCGATCCCGGGCTCGAGGAGGCCCTCTCGGATCTGTCGGGATTCTCCTACGTCTACGTGCTCTTCCACATGGATCGCCAGACAGGGGAGATCGAGAACCGCGTACGCCCACCATGGGCGCATGGTGCGCAGGTGGGGCTCTTCGCCTCGCGTAGCCCGGCCAGGCCCAACCCCATCGGCCTGTCCGTCGTCCGCCTGCTGCGCGTCGAGGGGAGCACGATCGTCACATCGAGCATCGACACCTACGACATGACCCCCATCCTCGACATCAAGCCCTACATCCGGGGCCTGGACTCCAAGGACGATGCGAACGTGGGGTGGATCGCGAGCATCGAGGGAGGTGGCGCCCACGTGCTCGAGCATTTGCGAGGCATCCCGCACGACCACGACCACGACCATCACGACCACGACCATCACGACCACGACCGCCACGAGCACTGACGGCCACGCCGTCTCATCAGGTTTCGATGCTCGACGAGAACGTCAAGGACCTTCGCCTGCCCGTCTTGCGCCCCTTCCCCCCATCCCGGGTTGCCGGGCATCGCCCCTCGAGCGAGGGTCATCGAGCATTCTCGAAGACGTGCCGGTTGGCCAGGACCCTCGAGCGCACGTACCAGTCGAAACCGATCCATACCACGGCGAACACGCCCCCGAGCACGAGGTTGACGACCCCCATGACGATGAGCCATGTCAATCCCTCCTCGTAGGCCGCAGGTACGCCCGGATTTCTCGCCTCGATGGCCTTCGCCATGCGGAAGCGGGAGATGGACGCGAAGATGTTCCACAGGCCTGCAAGGGCCGTGACCACTGCCAGGATCTGGCAAATGGCGATGAGGAGCCACACGACGGCGGAGATCCGCTCGTAGCGCGCCAGCCTCCTGACCACCTCTGCAGCACGGGCAGGGTCCGCCTCCACCTGTCGAGCGACGACCTCCGGTGCCACCTTGACCGAGGCAGGCTCGTGGGAAAGGAAAGTGGACATCTCCCATGTCTTGCCGCTCGTCTCGTCGGTCACCACGTCCGTGAGCACCAGGCTCCCGCTCTCGAACATCTTGCCGACCTCGTCGTGCTCGAAGGTGCCCACGGCCTCCCCGGCCCGGGTGATCCGATATCCCATGTGTCTCCTTGAGGCCAGAAGGCCGCACGGTTATAATAAGCCATCGTGTCGAGCGAGGGAACGTGGCTGTCATAAAGACGAATCTGAGGGAGATCAGGGCCGGCGAGAGCGACGTGGTCACCGCCGAGGAGCTCGAGGGCGCCCTGCCGAGGATGCATGCCCTCCTGGCCAACCTCAGGTCCGTGATCAGGGGAAAGCCCCAGGCGACACAGCTTCTGGTGGCGGGGCTGCTGTGCCGCAGTCACGTGCTCATCGAGGACATCCCGGGAGTGGGCAAGACGACGCTGGCCAAGGCGCTGGCGAGCAGCCTGGGCGGCACCTTCGTACGGGTGCAGTTCACGAGCGATCTGCTGCCATCCGACATCCTGGGCGTCTCGATCTACCGCCAGGACACGGGCGAGTTCGAGTTCAAGCCAGGCCCCATCTTCACCAACGTGCTTCTGGCGGACGAGATCAACCGCACGAACCCCAGGACCCAGAGCGCCCTGCTGGAGGCCATGAACGAACGGCAGGTGAGCGTGGATGGAGTGACCCACCCCATCACCCCGCCCTTCATGGTCATCGCCACGCAGAACCCGCACGACTTCTACGGTACCTTTCCGCTGCCCGAGTCGCAGCTCGACAGGTTCCTGCTCAGGATCGAGCTGGGCTACCCGGACGACTCGAGCGAGCGGGGAATCATCGCTGCCGGCGGCGGCGACAGCGCACTGGAAGCGATCAAACCCGTCCTCGAGAGCCCGGAGGTGGAGACGCTCGCCTCCATGTCATCGAGGGTGCGCGTGGACGACCTGCTTCTGGACTACCTCATGGACATCGTGCGCGAGAGCCGGCGCGAGCGGAGCCTCTCGCTGGGCATCAGCCCACGAGGGGGCATCCACCTGTTCAGGGCCGTGCAGGCCATGGCCCTGCTCTCGGGCCGCACCTACGCCATTCCAGACGACCTGCAAGCCGTGGCGCTCCCCGTGCTCTCGCACCGGGTGATCCCCTCGGGAGGTCAGGCCTCGGTTCCTGGCGAGCGCCGGCGACAGGCCGAGGGAATCCTGCGTGAGATCATCGACAGGATTCCGGTCCCTGTATAGGCATCTCCTCATTATTACAGCAAATTCAAGTGATCTTGGTTTTGAGCTTGCAAGTCGGTTTCTCTGGTGGCATACATAGACCGGACGGTCGGTATGGACAGCACCAGCACCAGGGACCATATCATCCTCGTGGCTTTCAAGCTGTTTTTACGCAGCAATTACCGCGACGTGACCATCAACGACCTGGTCGAGGAATCGGGGCTGTCCAGGGGCGCCTTCTACCACTACTTCAGCAGCAAGCAGGACCTGTTCGTCGCCACGGTCGACTGGTTGTTCGAGCAGCTCAGCAAGGGGATGATCTCTCCCGACGGGAGCACGAGCCTGCGGACGTTCTTCTTCGACCACATGACCTGGCAGGACACGAGGCTGGTCGAGTTCGTCCAGTTGACGGGATGCAAGGACATGGGGGTGAACCTCTACAAGTTCGTCTTCAACGCCGTGGAGTACTACCCGGGCTTCATGCCCATGGTCCAGAAGATTCAGGACAACGAGCGCGACATGTGGCGCAAGGCCATCCGCGACGCGCAGGCAAGGGGCGAGATCCGCCGCGACATCAGCGCCGACATCATCGCGAGGCACATCAGCGTGATGCTGGACGGCATCGGCGTACAGGCCATGTTCAATGGCCGTCCCAACCAGATGAACGAGTGGGCAGAGGAGCTCTTCGAGCAGTATTACGAGCTGCTCGCATGATGTTTTTTTTATCAGCATCCAGACCGAACGTCCGGTCTGTACATGGAGAGGGAAAATGGGCACCGCGAGAAAGCACGTCAACGACATCTTCCGGATGCACCGTCAGGCGCCCAGGCTGAGCGAAGCAGAGGAGCACGAGCTGCTGGTGAGCTGGCAGCAGCAAGGCGACCAGAAGGCCCGCCAGCGGATCCTCGATGCCGGGATGCGGGACGTCATGGGGATCGCCAGCCGGTACTCGGGCTCGGGAGTCCCCATGGAGGACCTCGTGGCCGAGGGCACCCTCGGGCTCATGCTCGCCGTGGACCGGTTCGACACGCAACGGGGCCTCAGGCTCGTCACCTACTCGTCGCACTGGATCCGCGCCCGGATCACGCGTTGCATCATCCGGGAATGGAAGCGAGGTCGCACGGGCATGGGAAGCACGAGGGTCCTCAGGTTCTTCAAGGTTCGGCGGGAGCAGACCCGGCAGCTGGCCATGTGCGGCGACCGCGCGCAGAGCATCGACGAGACCGCGAGCCTCCTGGGGATGAGCGCCGACGAGGTGTCCGACGTGCTCGAGTCGCTGTCCATGCAGGACGTCTCCCTGGAAGCCAGGCTGGCCAGCGAGGACGATGGGAGGCTCGCCCTGGCCGAGAGGCTCGCGAGCCCCCTGTCGGGCCCCGAGGACTCGGCCAGCCATAACCAGAGCATGGAACGGATCCGAGCGAGGATCGAGAAGGCCCTCTCGAGCCTCGACGACAGGGAGAGGATGGTGGCCGCGCTCAGGCTCATGCAGGCCGAGCCGAGCACCCTGTCCGAGATCGGACAGAGCCTGGGGGTATCGCGGGAGAGGGTACGGCAGATCGAGGTGGCCGTGAAGCTCAAGCTCTCGAGGCTCATCGAGCCGATCGACCTGCTTTGCCCGGCCAGTGCCTGAGCCACAGCCCGAGCCTCCCCATCTGGACCGCTCCTTTGCCCTGCGATAGGGTTGCCACGTGCCGATCACATCCCGAGACCGCGCGGCCTTCACCGTCGTGGCGTCCCTTTTAACCGCCTGCGGGCCGGCCCTGGCGCAGTGCCCGGGCATTTCGACCGTGTCGGACTGGTACGCCTCGCCTGCCAGGCCGGTGGACGGCGAGATGTGGAGCCAGTGCGCCGTCCTCATGGCCGACTGTGCGACCAGCTCCGTGGACTCTTCGCAGGCCCACGCAAGGGCCGACTTCTGCGCGGCCATGGCCCTGCGGGCGAACGGCGACGAAGAAGGGGCCCTGGAGCTGCTCTCGAGAGCTGCCACGGCAGACCCGGAATGGGCGGCACCGCCGGCGGTGATGGGTGCCATGTCGCTCGAGGCCGGAGACGGGCAGGCGGCGCTGGCCCACCTCGAGAAGGCCGTCGTCATGGATCCGCTCTGGACAATGCCCCTGAACGACCTGGGCCTGGCGCTCCAGGCCACGGGAGACCTGCAGGGAGCCCTGGAGAGGTTCGACGCGGTCATCGTGCAGGACCCGCTCATGGCCGCAGCCCATGCGAACAGGGCTGGCCTCCTCGCGGCCATGGGCGAGCTCGACGAGGCCATGAAGTCCTACCTGATCGCCATCGAGCTGGAACCCGAGGAGCCCGTGCACTGCTACAACCTGGCAGGAGTGCTCGAGGCCCTCGGAGAGTACGAGCTGGCGGCAGCTTCCTACGCCAGGATGATGCAGCTCATGCCCGCAGCGAGCACGGCGGCCTTGCACCTGAAGCGGGGATGGGCGCTCCAGGCCGCCGGGCTCGACGAGGAGGCCGAGGAGTGCTACCTCGAGGCCATCGCGCTCTGTCCCACGAGCGTTGCGGCGATCTCGTCGCTGGCCTCCCTCTATGTGGAAATGGAAAAGACGTCCGAGGCCATCGAAGCCTACTCCGATCTGGGCGAGCTGGATCCCGAGGGTGCGGCGGCAGACCTCTACACGCTGGCCGTGCTCTGGGTCCAGGATGGCCGGACCTCGTACGCCATGCAGGCGCTGGGGACGGTCGTGGCATTGCAGCCCACATGGGCCCAGCCACGCTCGCTTCTGGGCACGCTCATGCTCCACGCCGGAGCGTTGCAGCAGGCAGCCGACCTGCTGACCTCGGCGCTAGAGACCGCGCCCGACGATCACGCCATCCTCCAGAACCTGGGGATCGCCCACGCGCGGATGTACGATCACGCCGAGGCGGAGAAGCACCTCCGGGCCTCCATCGAGCACGAGCCAGGTATCGCGGCCACCCATTCGTGGCTGGGCGAGGCGCTCAGGATGGCGGGCCGGCTCGAGGAATCCCTGGCCGAGCACGATGAGGCCGTGACCCTGAGACCCGACCTGGCGCGCATGCACGCCCGCAGGGCGCGCACGCTCCTGGAGATGGGACGGAGGAAGGAAGCGGACGCAGCCCTGGACGAGGCCGAGCGGCTGGATCCCGACGACCCGGAGACTCTCCTGGCCAGGGGATTATCGTTGCTCGGCTCCAAGAAGACGCGAGACGAGGCCATCGAGAACCTCACGCTGGCCATCCTGGGCGATCCCATGTACGCCGAGGCCCATGCCGCGCTGGCCCTGGCCCTGTCGAAGAGCAAGAAGACCATGAAAGGAGCCGCCGAGAGCCTGGCCACCGCGCTCGAGCTCAACGAGCACCTGACCAGGCTCGAGTGGGTCGCAAAGCTCGTGGACAAGCTGGCGAAGTGATCGGCGCGAGGCACATGGGCGCCTGGCTCGTCTCGATCCTCCTCTGCGCGGCCTGCGCTCCCACGCCACCTGCACCTGCACCACGGCCCAAGGCACCGGACAACGTCCGGGCCCGCAACCTCGGAGTACGCGGTGCGCAGATCGGATGGAGCGACCGCAACAGCGAGCGGGCGTGGACTGCCGTGGAGCGTCGCGATCCCGGCAAGGACACGTTCGAGAGGGTGGGCATACTGCCTCCCGGCACGGACGTGTGGACGGACTGGGGCCTGATGCCCGACAGCATCTACCGGTACAGGCTCGAGGCCTTCGACGAAGAGGCCTCGTCCGGCTTCACCAGCACGTTCGAGGTGAAGACCGACTCGACCACGGTCCCCGAGCCTTGCGTCACCGTCTTCGACCGCAGGGCCGTGTCACCGGGCGCGACGCTGTTCAACGTGGAGGACCGCCACGACGTGCACTCCACGTCCGTGGTCATGGCCGTGGACGAGGAAGGTGTCGTGCTCTGGCACTTCGAGCAGCCGAGCCCGTTCGTGAGCGAGACGGACATCTTTCCCGACGGCCGGGTCCTCGCCCAGGTGGGCCCTGCGGTCTCGCGCCTGGACAGGTGCGGCGACGTGGATCTGTACGTGGACGACTTCTTTTTGCACCACGACATCGATGTGCTTCCCTGGGGAAACCTCATCGCCATCACGTCCCTGGGTCTCAAGGAGAGAGGAGAAGCGCCTTCGGACGGGTACTCTCGAGACTGGATAGTGGAGTTCGAACCCTCGACCCACAGGAGCGTGCGAACCATCCACTTCGAGTTCCTCGTGCCCCACGAGGAACTCTGCCTTGCCTGCATCCCCATCTGGGTCGTGGGCGGTGACGACTGGCTGCACGTCAACGCGCTGGACTACGCCCTCGAGGAAGAGGCCCTGTACGTGTCGGTGCGCAACCTGAACCGCATCTACAAGCTCACCTATCCAGAGGCCGAGGTGGAGTGGATCATGGGCGACGGCGGGGAGTTCGGCGAGGGGCTGTTCTCGCACCAGCACAACCCCTACCGCATCGCTCCGGGACGCATGCTGATCTTCGACAACGGGCTGCACCGCGATCCCGTGCTCCCGGACAGGAGCCGGGTCATCGAGGTGGAGTACGATCCCGAGATCCCCGACGCCCGGATCGTGTGGACCTACGACGGCCCGCCTGACTTCTTCTCGGAGGCACAGGGCGATGCCACCAGGCTGCCCAACGGCAACACCCTGGTGGTGATATCGTTCGAGCACAGGATCCTGGAGATATCGCCCGAGGGCCTGCCGGTCTGGGAGCTCGTGTTCCCGCCACCCTACCTCATCTACAAGGCCCACCGCATCGAGAACTTCCCCTGAGCCGGGGCACGGCGGGTTGCCGGTCACCGGACAAGGGATCTTGCGCGAGGTCCCAGGAAGCCGGGATCGCGAGGAAGGGCCATCTCGAGACGGCGACTAGTTCGCGGAAGCGTCGTCCACGCACCTGCGCCGGCCGAACACCCTGTCGTAGTTGCGACGGTACGAGCTCGTCGCGACCCTCGAGCGTCCCGGGCGGGACGTGGCCTCGATGTCCTTTTCCTCTATGCGCGCGAGCACGTCCACGTCGCACACGACGGGGTTCGTGCGGGGCCTCAGGCGCACGAGCTCACCGGCGCCCAGGGGCTGGCCCTCGCTGACGGGACGTATCTCGGCGACCTCGAGCCTGTCGGACCTCGAGCGCAGGGCGTGCATGCCCTCTCCATCCTGCGTGAGGCCGGTGAGCACCACCACGTCCTCGCGCCGCGTCTTTGTCTTGCGTCCCATCGTAAGCTCCGAGGATCCTGCAACCTGGAAGGTACAGGCGCGCGAAGCCGAAGTCAAAGCCGCAAGCCGCAGGTCACCTTTGGACCGGGCACCAGGCTTGAGGTATACTTTCACGTTCCCCTGCCAGGGATCACGGCAGGAGCTGGAGGCCCACATGTCGAGAGGAATCACCATGATGTCGGCGCTGGCCATTGCCGCGCTCGTGACTTCGGGCTGCCCCGGGGAGACGGCCCCCCACTGGGACGGGTTCATCGACGCTCCCATCGACACGAGTCTCGAGGTCACGGACACGTCCACGGACGGCCCGTTCTCCTGCATCCCGGGCAACTGGGGATGCTGGGGCAACGTCTACTACGAGTGTGCCGGAGACGGGGCGTCGCGCATCAACGAGACCATGTGCTCGGACGTCTGCGACGACGACCTGGGCTGCGTCCTGTGCAGGCCCGGGAGCCGCACGTGCGTGGGCAACGTGTCCATGCTCTGCGCCTCGGACGGTGGCGCGTGGATCACGGGACGCGACTGCGACGAG
>JBFYZU010000129.1:0-10444 GCA_041309365.1 Myxococcota bacterium | reverse complement strand
GTTCCTGCCTGACGCCGATTACGATGGGGGTGGGTCTGGTGCAGGCAGTTTAGGCCATGGCGGTCGTGAAGGCGAAACGAATGGACAAAAAGGAGGCCTCGGGACCTGCGATCCCTCTGCGATGGGCCCGTTTCAGGGTCAACCAGCTGAGATCATTGAGAATTCTTCGTGGAGGCGCCGGGAGTCGAACCCGGGTCCGAACGCCTTCCGACGCCGCATCTACATGCTTAGCATGGGGCTCCCTTTTTCTCGCCCCTTGGCCGGAAGTCCCGCACCCTGCTCCTCGGGGCCAGGTCCCTTTATCTCGCCGAACCGCCGGAACCGCTCGGAACGGCCAGCCCGCCTGGGTTGCGCCCGCTCCCGGGCCGGCAGGTGACTCCCGGGGCGAACGGCCCTCTTACTGCTTACGCAGCGAGAGCGTAGTTGGTGCTGTTCGCACTCATTTGGTTGCCGGTTGTAACGAGGCCCGGCGCCCCGGCATGCAGCGACGACTTCCGTACGCCCGTCGAAACCGTATCGCCCCCCTCCTCTGAGGAGCTACCCATCAGTATGGGCCGTGCCGGCAGGACGTCAAGGGGCCAGGTAGACGCCGAACCACGTGAGGTAGCCGATGCCCTGTCCCGGATCCGTGCGGATGCGGGCGCCGTCCGCGCTGACCGTGCCCGTGGCGAAAAGCCCCCACAGGCCCTCCTCGAGGCCGGCAGGCTCGGGGTGCACCCCGCCGAGCACGTAGAACTGCACGGGTGCGTTGGCGGCCAGGGAGGACGTGTTGGGGAGATCGAGCTCGGCAGGAGCGAGCACGGGGTCGAAGCGGGTGCCGGGCTCGATGACCATGGTGTCGTAGGGGGTGACCACGTACAGGGCCACGGGCAGGTCGTCCGGGTCGATGAAGCAGGGCACGTCCTCCTCGATGGGGTAGCGGGTCAGGGCCATCCACTCGCCGGCCCCTATGGGCAGCTTGAGGTCCTTGCCCGCAGGCAGAGTGAGCACGGCGCCGTCGTCGGCCGTGACCGTGATGTCGGCGGTGAGCGTCTCGTTGTCAGGGGCCGGCGTGCCCGAGCTCGGGGCGAGCCTGAGCACGTAGGGGTCGCACAGGCGGTTGGCTCCGTCGCACAGGTCGGTGTAGCGGCAGAAGGGCGTGTGCCGTGGTGGGGAGCCCGGGAAGTAGATGCCCAGGTAGCTCACCGAGGAGGCAGGGATGGGCACGGAGAAAAACCCGGTCTCGTCCGTGTTGCCCGGGTAGCAGGTGCCCGAGGTGCAGGCCACGACGCCCTGGCAGAAGATGGGCAGGCCGGCCTCGTCCACGACGTGGCCAGCGATGCAGGTGGGGTTTCTCGGCGGCGTGCAGGCCGTGTCGTGGCAGGCGATGTCGGGCGCCGCGCAGGGAGCGTCGGGCAGGTGGCACGTGGGATCGGGCACGGGGTCGGATGCGTCCGTTGCCGTGTCGTCGGGCACGTCCACCGGCGTATCGTCCAGGCTGTCCGCCAAGGTGTCCTGGGTGCTCGTGTCCGCAGACGGCGTGCTCTTGGCGTCGCAGGCCGAGAAGGCGAGAGCGGCGACGAGGATCATGTGTGTGTGGTGAGGCATGAGAGGGTCTCCTGTCGGATGTCATAGCGTAGGCAAGTCATGCCCGCATGTCAAAGCGCAGGGCCTCACGAGGCAGGGGGCTACACAGGGCGCAGGACTACTTGACCGCCCCATCCGTTGGTTTATGCTAGGGGCCTCTGTGACGGTGTAACACTGGAATATAGCGGAGGAATGAGGATGGATTTCCCCAAGGACCTCAAGTACACGAAGAGCCACGAGTGGGCGCGCGTCGAGGGCAAGTCGGCAACCTGCGGCATCACCGCCTTCGCGGCCGAGCAGATCGGCGACGTGGTGCAGATCGAGCTACCCGAGAAGGGACGCGAGTACAAGCTCGAGGACCCCATCGCCGTGGTGGAGTCCAGCAAGGCCAGCGAGGAGATCTTCGCGCCGCTGAGCGGCAAGGTGGTGGCGGTCAACATGGACCTCGAAGGCGCGCCGGAGAAGATCAACGAGTCGCCCTTCGGGGACGGCTGGATGTTCAAGATGGAGATCACGAACCCCTCGGAGATGGCCGGGATGCTCGACGCCGCAGCCTACGCAAGGCACGTCGCCGAGAGCGAGGAAGAGTAGGGCCCTCCCGACCGCGACATCCATAGCCAGGACAGGTCATGTACACACCACACACCGACGAGGACATCCGCCGCATGCTCGCGCGAATCGGCGCGGGCAGCCTCGACGATCTCTACGGCAAGGCCGTGCCCGCGGACGTGCTGACGCGGGCCCCGTTCGAGAACGTGCCGGCAGCGCACGACGTCGTGTCGCTGCTCGTGCACATGCGCGAGCTGGCGGGAAAGAACGTCGCGTCGTGCTCGAAGCGGTGCTTCACGGGCGGAGGCGCCTACAGGCACCTCGTGCACCCGGCCGTGGACCAGATGCTCACGCGCTCGGAGTTTCTCACGGCCTACACGCCGTACCAGGCCGAGGTGAGCCAGGGCACGCTGCAGGCCATCTTCGAGTTCCAGACGATCGTGGCGGGGCTCATGGGCACGGAGGTGGCCAACGCCTCCATGTACGACGGCGCCAGCTCGGCTGCCGAGGGCGCGCTCATGGCGCGCAGGGTCACGCGGCGCTCCAGGGTGCTCGTCAGCGAGGCCCTGCACCCGGAGTACGCGCAGGTGATCCGCACCTACATGTCGGGCCTCGCGGCACCCGGCGTCTCGGAGCTGTCCGTGATCCCGTACCGCAGGGCCAAAGGCGACACGGACCCGGACGCGCTCGGGGACAGGCTCGGCGCCGACGTGGCGGCCGTGGTGGTGGGATACCCCAACGTGTTCGGGGTCGTGGAGGACATCCGGGCGCTGGCGCGCGCAGCGCACGAGGCGGGCGCCATGCTGGTGACCGCCACCGCGGAGCCCGTGGCGCTGGGCATCCTCGAGTCGCCCACCGCGCTGGGCGCGGACATCGCAACGGCCGAGGGCCAGCCGCTGGGCCTGCCCGTGAGCTTCGGCGGGCCGGGCGTGGGGCTGTTCGGCTGCAGGATGGCGGACGCCAGGCACATGCCCGGAAGGCTCGTGGGCCAGACCGTGGACACCGCGGGCAAGACCGGCTACGTGCTCACGCTGGCCATGCGCGAGCAGCACATCCGCCGCGAGCGCGCCACGAGCAACATCTGCACCAACCAGGGGCTGTGCGCCCTGGCCGTGACCGTGCACCTGTCGCTGCTGGGCCCCGAGGGGTTGCGCGAGCAGGCCGTGCTGAGCGCCCAGCGGTGCCACGAGGCGGCTGAGAGGGTCGGCAAGGTGGCAGGCTTCGAGCTCGCCTTCGGGGCGCCGTTCTTCAACGAGGTCGTGGTGCGCTCGAAGAAGGTGCCCGTGGTGGATCTTCTGGACCGGCTCGTGGACAGGGGCCTCATGGCCGGACCGGCGCTGGGACGCTGGTACCCGGACATGGCGGACGCGTTCGTGCTGGCCACGACCGAGCTCACGCGCGAGGCCGACGTGGACATGCTCGTGCGGGCGCTCGGGGAGGTGTCGCGATGAGCGATAGGAACGCCGACGGCGTGGTGCGTCACGTGAGCTTCGACGAGCCCGTGGTGTTCGAGAGAGGGGCGCCCGGCAGGCGCGGGGTGCGCATCGTGCCGCGCGGCACGAAGCTCGCGGATCCGGCGAGGTGGTTCGGCGAGGGGATGCTCAGGCAAGAGCCTCCCGTGCTGCCCGAGGTGAGCGAGGCCGAGGCCGTGCGCCACTTCGTGCGGCTGAGCGGGTGGAACTTCTCCATCGACCAGGGGTTCTACCCGCTGGGCTCGTGCACGATGAAGTACAACCCCAAGGTCAACGAGGCGGCAGCGCGCCTGGACGGGTTCGCCGAGCTGCACCCCATGAGCCCCACGCAGGGGATCCAGGGCGCGCTGGAGCTCATGTGGAGGCTCGAGCGCGCACTCTCGGACATCTGCGGGTTCGACGCGTTCACGCTGCAGCCCTCGGCGGGCGCCCAGGGCGAGCTCACCGCGCTCATGATGATACGGGCGCACCACGTGGCAGGCGGCAACCCGCGCTCCAAGGTGCTGGTACCGGACACGGCGCACGGCACCAACCCGGCCTCGGCCGCGCTCAACGGCTACAGGGCCGTGGCGGTCAAGAGCAGCGAGCAGGGGACGTTGCGGGCCGAGGACGTGGCGAAGGTGATGGACGAGGAGGTGGCCGCGGTCATGATCACCAACCCGAACACGCTGGGGCTGTTCGAGCGGGAGATCCGCGACGTGGCCAGGGTGGTGCACGAGAAGGGCGGGCTTGTGTTCGGCGACGGGGCCAACCTCAACGCCCTCATGGGCAGGGTGAGGCCGGGCGAGATCGGCGTGGACGTGATGCAGCTCAACCTGCACAAGTCGTTCTCCACGCCGCACGGGGGCGGCGGCCCGGGGTGCGGGCCGGTGGGCTGCGTGGCCAGGCTCGCGCCGTATTTGCCCGTGCCGCGCGTGGTGCGCGACGACGCGGGGAGCTTCAGGCTCGAGGACAAGATGCCGGCCACCATCGGGCGGGTGCGGTCGTTCTACGGCAACTTCGGGGTCATGGTGCGGGCCTATGCCTACATCCTGGCCGTGGGCCGCGAGGGGCTCAAGGACGTGAGCGGCCTGGCCGTGCTCAACGCCAACTACCTGGCCGCGCTCATCGATGGGCTGTTCTTCCGGCCCTACGACGCGACCTGCATGCACGAGTTCGTGCTCACGGACAAGAACCTCAAGAAGGACACGGGCGTGCAGACCATGGACGTGGCCAAGCGCCTCCTGGACCTGGGGTTCCACCCGCCCACGGTGTACTTCCCGCTCGTAGTGCACGGTGCGCTCATGATAGAGCCCACCGAGACAGAGACGCCCGATACGATCGAGGCGTTCGCAGAGGCGCTGCGCAGGATAGTGGCCGAGGCCGGCGAGGATCCGGCGAAGCTTTTCGACGCGCCCCGGTCAACGAGGCTGGGCAGGCTCGACGACACGCTCGCGGCGCGAACGCCCGTGCTCACGTGGAAGCCCGGGGGAGGTCGGTGATGGCCGGACACGCAAGGACCATGCTCGGCTGCGCCATGATGGCGATGACGCTCGTGGCGGGCTCGGGGTGCAATGCCATCATCGGCGACGCGTGCACCACGAACATCGACTGCAGCGAGGACGGCAACAGGGTGTGCGACCGCACGCAGCCGGGCGGCTACTGCACCATTTTGGACTGCGAGGCTGACTCGTGCCCCACCGAGGCGGTGTGCGTCCAGTTCTTCGACGGCGTGCACTCGCGCAACTACTGCATGCGCCAGTGCAAGAACAACGCGGACTGCGACCGGGAGCGCTACGAGTGCGTCGATCCCGAGGACGGGCTTTCCACCATCCTCGATGCCCCGGCGTCATCCTACAGCGGGTACTGCGCCCCCAAGACGGACTGAGATGAAGGCAAAGGCCACGCAGCCGACGGCCGAGGAGGATCGCGCGGATCCCTTCGACGCGGCATTCGTGCGAAGGCTGGAGTACTGGTCGCTGTTCTTCAAGAGGGTCTACGGCGGGGACCTGAGCGCCGCGCGGCGCTCGAGGGAGGTGGGCAGCGGCATCGAGTTTGCCGACCGGCGCGAGTACATGCCCGGCGACGACCTCAGGTACCTGGACTGGAAGGCCTACGCGCGCCTCGACAGGGTGTTTCTGCGCCTGTTCGAGGAGGAGAAGGACCTCAGGGTGCACGTGCTTCTGGACAGGTCCAGGAGCATGGGGGTGGGCGTTCCGACCAAGATGCTGGCTTGCAAGAGGATCGCCGCGGCCGTCGCCTACATCGTGCTCGCGAACCTCGACAGGGTGGCCGTGAGCGTGTTCGACGCGAGGATGGGCGATTTTACGCCTCCTGCACGGGGCAAGGCCAGGTTCGTCACGGTGCTCGACGGGCTGCGAAAAGTGGAACCGGACGGGCTCACGGACATCGCCGCGGCCGTGACCGAGCTCACGACCAGGGAAAAGAGGCGCGGGCTCGTGTTCATATTGAGCGACCTGATGGTGCAAGACGGCATCACGCAGGCCATGGACAGGCTGCGCTTTTACGGCCACGAGCTGTCCCTGGTGCGCATGGTGTGCTCCGAGGACACCGCGCCCACGGCGAGCGGGGAGGTGGAGATCCGCGACGCGGAGACGGGCAGGACGCTTCGGGCCGTGGTCACTCCGGGGGTCCTCGAGCGATATCGCAAGCGATTCGCCGAGCACGCCCGCGACATCGAGGCAGCGGCCGTGGCCAAGGGCGCGAGGCTCGTGACCCTGCGCTCAGAGGACGGGTTCGACGAGCACATCACGGCCGTGCTCAGGGCCATGGGCAAGCACAAGTGAGGCCGCACCGGGGGTACGGCAGGCAGTTGTCGACCATCGCAGAGGTCGGAGCGGCCCGTGGTGGAGCGACCGAGGGTGCGGGATGGGAGACCTTGCCGGATGTGGTAGATTCTTCTTTGTTTACGAAATGTTACGATACCCAGGGATGTTGACTGTGGGCAGCATGTGCTGATAAAGGAACATTGTGTTCGTATATACGTTCTATTCGAATTCGAGTGGCTCACGACGCCCGCGTGAGGGGGGACGTGGAGCCCACAGGAGGAACCCCATGAGGCAGAGAATCCCCAAGCTGATACTGGGCCCGAGCATCGTCATCGGTGCCATGGTCTCCTGCGGCCCGCCGCCGGTGGCCACGGAGCCGGACAAGCCGCCGCCGGTGGTCACGGCCGACTTCAAGCACTGCCCCATGGACCAGTGGGGCTGGGGTGCGGAGTACGAGGCAAAGCTCGTGTCCGTGATCACGGACAGGAAGTGCAACCCGTCCGACCGCAAGGACGCCGTGAAGCGCGCCGGCGAGATGCGCATGGCGGACGCCATGGTGCCGCTGTTCGATATCGTCAATGACGAGAGCGAGGACCAGGCCATCCGGATAGAGGCCATCGGCGCCATCGGCAACTTCGGCACGCGCCGGGTGCTCAGGCCCTTCGAGAAGCTGCTCGGCGATCCGGATCCGCAGGTCAGCACGGCCGCGGCCAAGGCGCTCGCGCAGCTCGCCTACATGGGCGACCGCTACGCCATCCACCTGATGAAGGAGCTGGCGGGCTCGCAGGCCAAGAGCGACCTCAAGACCATCGCCGTGGTGGCCCTGGGGCGCTCGGGCAAGTTCTTCGTGGCGGACGAGCTCATCGTGCTGCTGGGAGACGAGCAGCCCACGATCCGCGGCGACGCGGCAGAGGCTCTGGGCATCCTGGGCGACCTGCGCGCTGTGGACCCGCTCATCGCCCTGCTCAAGGACGAGGACCAGACGGTCCGCACCAAGACCTGCCAGGCCCTGGGGCAGATGGGCGACCCCAAGGCGTCGCCCGCGCTGATCGAGGTGGCCAAGGACGACGTGGAGAGGTACGTGCGCAGCGACGCGGCCTACGCCCTGGGCCTCATCGCCGACGAGGCGGCCCTTCCGGATCTCGTGCAGCTTCTCAAGGACGCCGACGAGAACGACAGGTGGGGATACCAGTACGCGGTGAGCCAGTACGGCAACCTCGCCTTCGAGGCGGCGGTCGAGCTCATGGCCAGCGACAAGAAGGCCCTCAGGCAGGTGGGCGTGAACATCCTCTCGCGCACACGCGACACGCGGGCCCGCGAGCACCTCATCAAGATGCTCGACGATCCCAACGAGGAGGTCCGCATGAACGTGGCCTACTCGCTCAACCAGTACGGCGGGAAGGCCGTGGTCGACGCCATCCTGGCGCGCTACGGCAAGGAGAAGACCGAGGCCGTGCGGTCGGCGCTGCTGCAGGCCATGGGCGTCATCGCGGACCCCAGGTTCGAGAAGGTGCTCATCGGCGCATCCCGGGAAGAGGCGACGCAGCTTCGGGCCGAGGCCGTCCGCGGCCTGGGATCGTACAGGAGCAAGGAGGCCGTGGCAGCCGTGATCGAGGCTCTGGGCAACGACTCGGAGTGGGTGCGAGAGGCTGCCACCTACACCCTGATGTACATGCGGGCCAAGGATGCGGTGAAGCCCCTCTTGGGCATGCTGGAAGACGACAACTCCTGGGTGCGCTCCAGCGTCATCGAGGCGCTGGGCGAGATAGGGGACAGGTCGGTGGTGCCCGAGCTCGCCAAGCTGGCCAAGGACAAGGACGAGCGCGTCCGGCAGGCCGTCATGCGGGCCATGGGGTCGCTGGGTGGCGACGAGGCCATGGCCGTGCTCGTGGCGGGCCTAAACGACGAGAAGGAGTTCGTGCGCGAGCAGGCGATCCGTTCCATGGGCCTCATCCTCAGCGACCGCGACGTGGACGAGCTGGATCCGTTCTTCGTGGCGTTCACCAAGGGCCTCGAGGACGAGGACTACTACGTGAGGCGCCAGGCCGCCTCGGAGCTCGCCAACATCCGGGTGCCGTTCCCCGAGGGAGTGCAGGAAGGCCTCGTGGGAGCCATGACGAAGGTCGACGACTACGCCCTGCAGGACATCGTGTGGGCGCTCTCGCGCGTGGACGACAAGGGCATCGCGGACCAGCTCCTTGGAATCGTGGAGAAAGGCCAGTACGGCGTGGACATGACGTTCGAGCAGGCCGTGGCCACCATGGACACAAAGCTCGTGGAGCAGGGGCTCGTGGAGCTCTCCGTCTCCGAGGATCCCATCGCGAGGGCCACGGCATCGCTGGCGCTGGCGTACCTGGGATCGCCCGGAGTGCAGGACGTGCTCCTGGGTCAGCTCGAGAGCGACAGCGCGTTCACGAGGCAGATCGCGGCCGGCGGTCTGGGAATCTGCGGGGATGCCAAGGCCGCGCCCGCGCTCGAGAAGATGCTCGCGGACCCCGACGAGGACGTGGTCATGGAGGCCCTCTGGAGCCTCGGCCAGGTGGGCCGTCGCAACACGGGCAGCGTCGATCTGGACGTCGTCATGGCGAAGCTCGAGGACGAGAACCCGAGGGTGAAGAGCGATGCTGCCGCGGCTTTGGGCTACATCGGAGACGCAGCGGCCGCACCCAGGCTGCTGGAGCTGTTCAAGCAGGATGCCACCAAGCTCAAGAGCATGGGGTGCGGCATCCGCTGCGGCGTGGTGGCGCAGTACGGGTTCGCCCTGACGATGATCGGCGACGACGAGAACACCTACACAAGCCTGCTGGAGCTTCTCGAGAGCAAGCACCCGAGGACCCGCAGCGAGGCTGCCCGCGTTCTCGGATCGCTGGCGAGCAGCAAGGGCGTCAAGGAGCTCTCCGACGCCGTTTCCGCGGAGACCGATCTCGTCATCCGCGACTCTCTCATCGAGGCGCTGGCCATGACCAAGAGCCCCAAGGCCGTGCCCGTGCTCAAGGGCCTTCTCACGGACGCCGATACATACACAGTGGCCGTTGTCATCCGCGGCCTGGGCCGCACGGGCGGCCCCAAGGAGGCCAAGATCATCGCTCCGTATCTCGATCACCCGAACCTGAGCATCCACAGCGCGGCGATCGAGGCCCTCGGGCGTCTCGGGGACAAGGGCTCGCTGGCCAGGATCCTGGAATTCGTAGGCAACCCGGCCTATCCGTGGATACAGCAGTCCGTGTTCGAGGCCATCGTCCGCATCGGCGATGTCGCTGCAGCACAGCCCGTGCTCGAGAGCGTGATACGAGACAGCGACCGCAAGAGCATCGTCATCATGGCCGGACTCGCCGCGGCCGCGCTTCGAATCGAGCCTCTCAGGCCGGTCTTCGAGCAGCGGCTCGCCCGCTTCGGTCTGGGCGGCAAGCTCGCGGACATCGTGGCCTACCTGTTCGGGGACGAGGACAAGGGCAACGAACTCTACGAGTGGCTGGTGGCACTGCGGATCCCCCGCAACGATGCCATGATCGCCGACTTCGTGATGGTGTCGTTCCAGTTCGGTGGGGAGAAAGGCCAGAAGTACATCACCACGCTCCAGAAAGAGGCCTTTGCGCAGTTCGTCAGCTCGTCCGCCCGTCAGATCGCCATGTCCTGGTAGCCCGACCCGCAAGCAACGTCGTGAGACATTTAGGGCCTGACGCCTGCCCGGTGCCGGAAGGTGAACGGGACTCTCGTCGCTCATCGCGGGTCCCGGCTCGCCGTCAACGGATCGTGACCGTCCTGCCAAGAGCGCGGCGAGATATCTCTCTTGCACGGGCCTGAGGTCCGAGGCATGTCCCGAGCACCAGGAGTCGCTTCGAAAAACATCGAGCCCAGGATCCTGAGATCCTGGGCTCGCTTTGTAATCCCGGCGACGACCTACTCTCCCACAGGATTGCCCCTGCAGTACCATCGGCGCTGGAGGGCTTAACGACCGAGTTCGAGATGGGATCGGGTGTGACCCCTCCGCCATGGTCACCGGGAAACTCTATACAGAAACCTCGAGAACGATGCAGAGAAAACTCGCCTCTCACGTGCGTCAACAGGATACGGCCAAGCCTCACGAGC
>JBFYZU010000128.1:0-16581 GCA_041309365.1 Myxococcota bacterium | reverse complement strand
CTCCTGGCACTCGTTGACAAGGTTCACGACGCCGCTGGCACGGCACACACCGTCGATGAGGCACGAGGTCGAGATGATGTCGTGGTCGCAGGATGCCGCAGAGCCATCGCAGAGGTCCGTTGTGCAGGTCAGGCCGTCGTCGCAGGTGTCGCCCGTTCCCACGCAGGTGCCGAGGCCGTTGCACATGTCAATGAGGGTGCACCAGTCGTGGTCGTCGCAGGCCACGTCCGACCCGGCCACGCTGCCTGGCTGGCACCACATCCCCTCTCCGGAGGGCGTGCTGGTGCAGACCTCGAGGCCGTTGCAGATCACGCTGTCGCTGCAATCGGATCCGGAGTAGCACGAGAACCCGCACGAGTCCGTGCACCCATCGTCATCATCCCCGTCAGCCCCATCGTCGCACTCCTCGGTGGCCGCGTCGTGGAAATGGTCACCGCACTCGCTCATCTGGCAGAAGCCGGCCAGGCACAGGCTGCGCGGCGCGTCGTTGCACACCGTGCCTTCTTCGGCCGGATCCCTGCGATCGCAGACCAATGCGTCCATGTCGCAGAACTCTTCACCGTTGCAGATGTCGCCGTCGTCGAGGCAGTCGGTGTCCATGGTGCATCCGTAGCTGCAGGTGTCGTCGCAGGCGCCCTCGCCCGGAGGCTCGCAGTACTCGCCGCCGCCCTCGTCCACGAACCCGTCACCGCAGATCGATTCCGATTCCTCTCCATCGAGGCAAATGATACGGGGCGGGCCGACGTCCACCAGCGCCCCGTCATCCAGCGGCTCGCCCGTGACGCACGTGTGATCGTCGAGGTTGCACGTCTCGGAGCCGTTGCAAGGTTCGCCGTCGTTGCACTCCTCCTCGGTCTCGCAGGTCCAGGTGCAGTCCATCTCGCACCCGTCACCGGCGATGTCGTTGCCGTCGTCGCACTCCTCCGTGCCCTCGGCCGTCGAATTCCCGCATTCGGGCCACAACTCGTCGCCTGTCGCGTCCGTGGCGTCCTCCACGTCCGGGAGGACGGAGTCCCCGCCGGTATCTGGCGAAGGATCCGTTGACGAGTCGGTCTCCCCGGTCATGTCCGTGGCGTCCGTGTCGCCGTCTCCGGTGTTCCCGAAGCTCGTCGTACATCCGGTGCCGGCGAGCACGACCAATGCTGCACATGTGATACTGACTGTAGTCCTCATCTGGTCCACTCCGGTTTCTGGGTGATCCGCAAGTCGTGTCAAGTATAGATGAAGCCTCGTGTAAGGCAAGGTCGCGACCTGCCGGGACTGTGTTCGTTGCCCGGCGGGCTGCTATAATATCCCCCATCATGGAGTACGTCTGGGTCGTCTTGCTGGGTGCGCTCCAGGGCGTGACCGAGTTTCTGCCCGTTTCCTCGTCGGGCCACCTTGCGATCATGCAGGAGATGGCGGGGCTCGAAGGACCCCGCCTGCTCATGAACGTCGCGCTGCACGCGGGAACCCTGTTGAGCATCCTGGTGGTGTTCCGCACCGACCTCGTCGAGATCCTCCGGGGGAGCGCCGGGGCGATCCTGCCGTGTCGGTGGGGAAGGGACTTGGATCGGGCCGTGTCGGAAGGGGACAGGAGCGGTCTTCGAACCTGTATCGCCATCGTCGAGACCACCATCGTGACAGCGCCGCTGGCCCTCTTCCTCGAGCCCAGGCTGGAGCACCTCAACCACGACCTGGCTGCGATCGGTGGGCTTCTGGCCATCACGGGCATCCTGCTGGCCGGGACGAGGTACCTCGCCCCCGGCACACGCGAGGTCGGCCATGTGGCGGCCCTCGTGGTGGGCCTTGCCCAGGGAATGGCCGTGCTGCCCGGAATCTCGCGCTCGGGCGCGACCATCGTCACGGCTCTCCTTCTGGGCGTGAGCCGGGATCGCGCCGTGCGATTCTCCTTCCTGGCGGCCCTGCCCGCGCTGGCAGGGGCCCTTCTCCTCGAAGGTGGGCTGGAGCTCGAAGACCTGATCTCGGCCTGGCCCATGTACCTGACTGGGGCTGCAGTGGCGTTCTGCACGGGGTGGGCCAGCCTGAGGATCCTCATCTGCATGACCAGGCGCCGCAGGCTCCATCTGTTCGCGTTCTACCTGGTCCCCGTCGGGCTTGCCCTGCTCGTGTGGGGTGGTTAACCTCGCGCATGGAGGCCGATATTCCATGAGAGATGGACGCACGGGCCGCCATGTGGTGATCATGGCCGGCGGCAAGGGCACGAGGTTCTGGCCAGAGAGCACGGCCATCATGCCCAAGCAGCTTCTGGATCTGCTCGGCACAGGCAAGAGCCTGCTTCGGACGAGCTACGAGAGGGCCCTGGGGCTCGTGCCTCCCTCGAACGTCTGGGTGGTCACGTCCGCGATCATCGAGGACAGGGTGAGGCAGGACCTCCCCGGGCTCGCCCCCGAAAACCTGCTCGTGGAACCGGTGGGACGCAACACCGCGCCCTGCGTGGGGTGGGCGGCCCTGAGAGTGATGGCCGTGGACCCATGCGCGGTCATGGCCGTGCTGCCCGCCGATCACCACATCCGCGACGAGGCCGGGTTCTCTGCGGCCGTCGGGGAGGCTCTCGACCGCGCCTGCGATGAGGGCACCATCGTGACCCTGGGGATCCGTCCCACGAGGCCGGAGACGGGCTACGGGTACATCCAGGCCGGAGAGGCTCTCTCGGGCAACGTCCGCGTCGCCCTGCGATTCGTGGAGAAGCCGGATCGCCCAACGGCGGAGCGATACGTGGCGGATGGCAACTACGTCTGGAACGCGGGTATCTTCTGCTTCACGGCCCATCGGATCCTGGCCGACATCGCCCGTTTCATGCCGGCTCTGCGGGAGGGTCTCGATGATATCGACGAGGCCATCCGGACCGGAGGGCCCAGCGCAGAAAAAATCGTTGTGGCGCGAGTCTACTCATCGCTGGTGGGCGATTCCATCGACTACGGAATCATGGAAAAAAAGGAGTCCGGCTCCATCGAGGTCATACCTGTGGACGTGGGATGGTCCGATCTGGGGAGCTGGAGCGCCATCCACGAGAGGCTCGAGCACGATGCCCTGGGCAACAGCGTCAGGGGGGGAGCACGCCCCGTGATGTTGGACGTCAGCGGGTGCTTGCTCTCGACCACGAGACCGGACAAGATCGTGGCGCTGTGCGGCGTCGACGATCTGGTCGTCATCGACACCGAGGATGTCCTGCTGATCTGCCCTCGTGATCGGGACCAGGACGTGAAGAGGCTCGTCGAGATCGCAAGCGAGGATCAGGAGATCGGGAGATGAAAAGAACCATCTACAGGGAGTACGATATCAGGGGTATCTTCGGAAAGGACCTGGACCGCGAGACGGTCACCACCCTCGGGCGTGCCATCGGCACCTACTACGTGCGCCGCGGCGCCACGAGCACGGCCGTGGGACGGGATGCCCGTCTGAGCTCGCCGGACCTGTTCCGCTGGCTGTCGCACGGGTTGCGCAGCACCGGGCTCGTCGTGCTGGACGCGGGCATGATCCCCACACCGCTGCTCTACTACTGCGTCTATAACATGGGTGCGGACGCCGGTATCCAGATCACGGGCTCGCACAATCCGCCCGACTACAACGGGTTTAAGATGCAGATGGGACACGAGTCCGTGTACGGCCCCATGATCCAGCAGATCGCGGACATCGCCGAGACAAGGGACTTCGTTCAGGGCGAGGGCCGGAGCGGGGCGCTCGAGCCCGTGCCACACTACATGGATCACGTCACGAGGGTCATCCGGCTCGCCCGTACGGACCTCAGGATAGTCGTGGACGCGGGCAACGGCGTGGGAGGCATGGTGGCCATCCCTCTCATGCACCGTCTCGGCCTGGATCCCGTGCAGATGTACTGCGATCCGGACGGCACCTTCCCCAACCACCACCCGGATCCCACCGTACTCTCGAACCTGCTGGACCTCATCTCCAGGGTCAAGGAAACGAAGGCCGACCTGGGGATCGGCTACGACGGTGACGCCGACCGGATCGGCGTGGTGGATCCAGAAGGCGAGATCATCTGGGGTGACAAGCTCTTGACCATCTTCGCCCGGGACATCCTGCAGGAGAATCCCGGGGCCACGATCCTGGGTGAGGTCAAGTGCTCGCAGGTGCTCTACGACGACGTGAAGGCCCACGGAGGCAAGCCCGTCATGTGGAAGACGGGACATTCCCTCATCAAGGAGAAGATCCGCGAGACCGGCGCCCTCATCGGAGGCGAGATGAGCGGGCATATCTTCTTCAATCACCGCTGGTTCGGCTTCGATGACGCCATCTACGCTTCGCTGAGGCTCATAGAGCTGGTGAGCCGCACCCCCGGAGGGCTCGGGGCACTGACGGCCGACATACCGGATACCGTGACCACACCTGAAATACGAACGGAATGCCCCGAGGAGCTCAAGTTCTTGATCGTGAAAATAGTCCAGCGGATGTTCGGGGAGCGCACCGACGTCGAGCTCATCGATATCGACGGTGCCCGGGTGAAGTACCCTTCGGGGTGGGGCCTGATCAGGGCCTCCAACACGCAGCCTGTCCTCGTCTCCAGGTTCGAGGCGGATACGCAGGCCAACCTGGAGAGGATCCGGGCCGACGTCATGGCAGTTCTGGAGCGAGCTAAGGTCGAGGCGTCCTGGGCGTCAAACTAGTCGTCCGGAGGTGCCATGGCTCCGAGGTTCACCTGGCCTGCCCTGCTCTGCGCCATTGCCCTGGCCTCGTGCCCCTCGCTGGCAAGGGCAGGCGATGTCCCGACCGGCTGGGACACTCTGAGCACTGCGCACTTCACATTCCGTTACGATCCCAGGGCCGGTAGCAGGGTGAAACCCATCGCCCAGGATGCCGAGAAGGCCCTGGTGCCCATCCTGGCAACTCTCGGCATCGAGGATATCGATCCCATCGAGGTCAGGGTGGCACGCAACACCACCGAGATGGCATCCGTCAAGCCCGGCGATCCACCACCATCTTGGGCAACCGGCCTCGCCATGCGGCCCCAGCGCATCCTCCTCGTCTCCCTGACGGCCACAGATGGCGCCCACCCCACGGACGCGAACCTCATCTTCCTGCACGAGGTCGTGCACATGGCCGAGTGGGATGCCACGGGCGGACGTTCTCTTCCCATCTGGTTCAGCGAGGGCCTGGCCATCAACATGTCGGGCGAGTACAGCTTCGAGCGCAATCAGGTACTCATCAGCGCTGCCCTGCGGGGCGGTCTTCTTCCTCTCTCGAGGCTCAGCTCCAGCTATCCCGGGGACGGCACCGAGGTGAACGTCGCCTACGCGCAGAGCGCCGACATCGTGAAGTTTCTCGATGACGCCTACGGGCCGGGGTTGATATCACGCCTTCTCTCGCGCGTGCGAAGGGGCGATGCGTTCGAACCTGCCCTCGAGTCCCTGGCCGGCCGTTCCATGAGGCAGATCCAGGACGAGTGGATGGACCAGCTCGACGTGTGGTACCGCTGGATCCCATCCATCACGGGGGGCGCCACGCTCTGGGTCCTCATCGCCTTCATCCTGGTGGTCGTGTACGTCAAGCGCCGGCGACAGGCCCGCAAGATCCTCGAGAGGTGGGAGGCCGAGGAGGCGGAGCGTCAGCGACAGATGCAGGAGCTTCTCATGGAGCACTGGGACCCCGCGACGGTGCCCCGCCTGAGCGACGACCGGTCCCACGTGTATCACGAGGGCAACTCCCACACCCTGCACTGATCCGGGCGCTCGCGACATCTTGGTGTCATGTGTGATGGCAGCCGGCCAGCAGGCGATGGAGGCTCCCTCTCCAAACTGTACTTCGCCAGGTGCCGGGAATAAGATGGCGTGGGATGCACGACGTGCTCATCATGGGCGGCGGGACGGCCGCGACCTTCGCAGCGATCAGG
Source organism: Myxococcota bacterium (assembly GCA_041309365.1). Lineage (GTDB taxonomy): Bacteria > Myxococcota_A > Polyangia > DRWM01 > DRWM01 > JAFDER01. Next base: position 10,730 of record JBFYZU010000128.1, on the reverse strand, counting down.
CTGGCCAGGGCCGATCTGGACGTGGCAGTGGTCTTCGCGGGTCCTCCGTCGGCGCTCATGTGCCGGGGGGTGGCGTTCGTGGGAGGTGGGTTTCCGGGCGACGGGGGGTTTGCGGCCCTCTGGTCGGAGGTGTTCCCCCGCGTGAACCTTGGCCCCGACACGTACCTGGGACACGACGGATCGGCGGTGCGGGCGGATCGTGCGGTGGACGGAGCAGCGAGGCTCTCGGCCGTGGTGGAACGCGACGTGCTCGTGATGGATGTGCACGGCTTGCCTGGACCGGATGCCGTGGTGCTGGCGAGCAGGCTCAAAAGACACATGGGACGCGTGCCGCGCTTCTCCGTCCTCAGGCTGCAGTACTCGGCCGACGACTTCGGTCTCACTCCCGTGCTCTGGGCGAGGCGGTTCGATGATCCCGCCCGCAGGGCGGAGCTCGTTTCGCACCTCTTGCGCCGGCTCATGGACGAGCCCTCGCAGGTTGTGCTCATGCCCGCGGTGCTGGGTATCGATTTCAACAAGCAGCTTCTGGACATCATGGACGAGTCTGCGCCGGGCAAGGTCATGGAGCTTCTCGGAGGCCCCGGATGGCCTCCTGGAGCGCGGATGGCCGCAGCCCTGACGGGAGCGCTTCAAAAGAGCGGTGTGACGCTCGTCAGGGGGCAGGTCGTGGGGGTCGGACGGGCTGGGCCAGATGGGCTCGGCCACGTGCTGACCGACCGGGGCGACGAGCTTCACGCCGGCAGGTTCATCCTGGCCACGGGCAACATGGTGGGGGGGGGGTTGAGGCTCGACCAGGGGCTGCGGGAGGCGGCTCTGGGCCTTCCGGTGTTCGTGCGTGACAGGCCAGCCCCGGGCAGTACACCGCTTTGTCAGGTGGATCCCACCTTGCTCTTTGGAGAGGATCCCGCGGGCGATCAGCCCATCATCGATGCCGGCCTGTCTTTGGACGAACAGGGCCGGCCCGTGGACAAGGACGGGCGTGTTGTCCACCACAACCTGTGGGCGTGCGGCTCCGTCGTGGCCGCGAAGCGCGGCTCTGCAGTGATCGATCCAGGCGTGAGCGCGTGGAGCGGATACCGGACAGCTGGCATGCTCATCTGAGGGTTCGTTCATGGGCACACTCATCGAGTCGCTGGCCAGGTGGGCCATCTCCCTCACACCGTCGACCATCCCCGGCCCGGTGCTCGGCGAGGCCCGGCTGCAGGTCATGTCGATCCTGGCCGCCCTGCACGCCGGAGCCAGGAGCGATATCGGAAAGGCGTGTCACCGTGCCGCTCTCGCGTCCGGGTCCTCGGGTAAGGCGACACTTCTGGCCACTGGCGAGAAGGTGTCCATCGAGGAGGCGCTCTTTGCCAACGCCTCGCTGTCCATGGTCCACGACTTCGATGACTACGTCTTTTTGGGCCACACCGGTCATGGCGCAGTGCTCGCCTCGATGGCAGTGGCGGAGCACTGCGGCGCGAGCCTGTCGGACATGCTATGCGCCCAGGTGGCGGCCAACGAGGTGGCGGGAAGGCTCGGTGCCTTCGTCGCCGTGGGCCCGGCCAATGGCCAGCTCTGGGCGCACGTCCACCTGGCTGCAGCGGTCGTGGCGGCAGCCAGGCTTTTCGGGCTCGACCCCGCGAAGGCGGCAAGTGCCATGGCCATCGCCTTTGGCATGCCTTCTTGCCCCTTGAGGCCTGCGTTCTTTGGGTCGGACGCCAAGATCCTGACCGCGTCGATGCCCGCGATTTCTGGCCTGCACGCCGTGCGCCTCGCCATGGCCGGGCTCGATGGCCCGCTCGACATCCTGGAGCACGAGAGGGGGTTCGCGTCCCATTTCTCGTTTTTACCGCTTCCCCAGATGCTGGGCGGGCTTGGCGAGGCCTGGGTGACGAGAAGTCTCAGCACGAAGCTCAACCCTGGCTGTGCCTACGTGAGTGGGCCCGTGGCAGCGGCTCTGGCCGCCACAGGCGGGCGCAAGTTCGAGCCGGCAGAGGTGGACGAGGTGCATGTGGAAGCCACCGCGCTGACCACCACCATGGAGCGGCTCTGCGAGTGCAACGCCTCAGACCCCATGGATCCCGTTGCGGTGTGCTTCTCGGCCCGCCGCTGCGTGGCCATTGCCTTGATCGAGGGAGACCTTGGCCCGGAGCACATGGACGCCGGCTGGCTGGTCGGGAATCGTTACAATGTGCAGTCGATGGCCTCGCGCACGTTTCTTCGAGAATCGCGCAGCATGACCATGGACCTTCTGGCCGGCCTGGGCCTTGGTGTGGACCTCTCCCTGCTGCTCAAGGATGTCGGTCCGGCGAACCTGCTCAAGACCCGTGGCAAGCTGCGCTCGGCGTTCTCGGAGGCACTGGGGACACCGCCTGCCTTGCGCCGTCGCTCCTGGCGCGATCTTGCGTCCTGGACGCAGCCCGTCCAGACCGACACGATCGCCATGCTGGGTGACATGGTCAAGCGAACGGCCGGCCGTACCAGCTTCGACATGGCCACCTCCAGGTTCGACTCGCTCGAGTTCAGATTCGCAGCGGACGTGTCGATCAGGCTCGTGGATGGCACGCTGCTGAGGGGATCCGTACGGATCCCACCGGGCGCGGCCGGTCGACCTTTCACCGAGCGACGGGCAGCCGTCGAGGCCAAGCTGCGAGCCTGCATGGCCTCGAATGGCTCGCCTGGCCGGGCGGACAGCATCATCGAGGTCCTGAACGGAGATCCGCAGACCGTCGAGGCTGCGGATCTGGCCCGCGCCTGTTCGGGCTGACCTCGGGCGGTGCCGGCCGGGCAGGAGCCGCTGCGATGCTACCATCGACAAGCCGGTTGAGGCATACTCCCGGTCAAGGGAGATAAATGTCATGAAGAAAGTCGCCATAGTCGGATGCGGAGCCTACATGGACACCACCTATGGATGCCCGGGAGAGTGGAGGTGTCTCGCCGCGGCACGGAGGGGAGAGGGGAAGTTCAAGGAGGCCCACGAGGTCGTGGCCTTCGTCAAGTGCCAGTGCCCGGGCCGTGCCGTGCTTCCCACCCTCGCCATGTCCCTCAAGATGGCGGACGAGAAGCCCGACGTCGTGCACCTGTCGACCTGTCTCGTGAAGCCCAAGCCGGGTTGTCCCTATATCGAGCCGGAAAAGCTGGCGGCGATGATCGAGAAGCAGACGGGGCTGCCCGTGGTCATGGAGACACACGACTACCACTGAACCCGGGAGGGGCGTCGAGACGTGAAAGCGTCCGGGACACGAGGGGTCGAAGACAGGCTGATCCATCTGCTCGGCGATGCGGCGCGGGAGCGTACCGTGGAGCGCGCTTGCATCGGCCTCGGCTACATGGCGCTGGTGCTCGACGACGGCTCTGCGGGCCTTGCCTACACCTTCCGGCGAGAGGCCCGGGGTGGCTGTACCCTGGACATGAAGCTGCGCCCCCTGGCAGGCCAGCGAGCCTCCGACATCCTGCCGATGCTGGTCTCGGACAACCTCATAGAAGCCGGTCTCGGACTGGCCTGCGCTAACGCGCTCATCGGGTCGCCCCGGACCGGGGTCGTGGAGAAGGACATCCTCGAGCACGTGGATGTGAGACCCGAGGACGATGTTGCCATGGTAGGCTACTTTGGCCCCCTGGTCTCGGTGCTCAGGGCACGGGCTCGATCTCTTGCGGTGTTCGAGCGCAGGGACGTCGAGCAAGAGGGCGTATTGCCCGCCAGTGAAGCGGTGTCCCGGCTGCCGGGTTGCGACGTGGCGATCATCACCGCCACCTCGATCATCAACCACACCATAGACGATTTGTTGAGGTCCGCCTCGAGCGCAAGACAGGTGGTCGTGCTGGGAGCCTCGACGCCCCTCATCGCCGAGGCATTCGAAGGTACGCCCGTCACACTCCTCTCGGGAGCAATCCCGCGAGACACGGCGCGGATCCTCGAAGTGCTTTCCGAGGCGGGGGGCATGCAGATCTTCGGAAGGTACGTTCGCAAGGTGAACATCGAGATCCGGCGAGGTATTCGCCCGGCGGGAGGCTGAGTGGCCCCCGGGGCTTCTCCATGGGCGAACGATGGGACGAGGCCAGATCAGCCTGTATACTTCGAGATGAAGTCGGAACGGTCGACGAAGGCAATGGAAGCCACCTGATCCCTGGGAAATCCCATGCTCAGGGCGAGGAGCTGGTTGTAGTCGAAGACCGGAATTGCGTACTTTTCACTGCCATCCGCCTCGTTCAGATCCTTCTGGACCTTGTCGAGAAACATGAGGCAGGTGATGCAGGACACCACGATGGCCTCGGCCTTCGTCTCGTTTCTTATCGAGTCCAGCTTGCTCCTGGCGAACTCCATTGCCGGCTCGTGGGCGGCACGGTGAAACCCGCCGGCGCCCCCGCAGCACTGGTACTCGCAGCCGTAGTGATCCACCGTGGCGCCGAGTGCTTCGACCAGGTCCGCGAGGATGCGGGGCTTTCCCGGTGTTTCCTCGAACCCGACCTGGGCGCTCGGGTAGAGCGTGTGGCAGGGGTACTGGACGACCATGTGAACGCCCTTGTACCTGTCCTTTGCAGCTTTGCGGATCCTGTCCAGACCCACATCGTGATAGAGAACGTCCGTTATGTGCTTGACCGTATTCTTGCCCTCGTACTTCTTGCCAGTCACCTCGAGCAGTTCGGCCACTCGCTTCATCTTCGCCTCGCTGTGGCAGATGTGCTCGTGACCCATCTTGAGTGAGCTGAAGCAAGATCCGCACTCGACCATCAGGTCCACACCCTTCTCCTCGCCGATGGAGAGGTTCCATGCGTTGACCGCGAGCTTCGCATCCTCGTCCATGGAAGGAAAAGTGCCGAAGGCAGGGCAGCAGACGTACCCTTCGAGGTCCACGAGTTCTGCGCCGAGAGCGGGCATGGTCAATCGGATCGCGTGCTCGACGTCTGGCCGGATGGCCGGCATGTTGCAACCGGGAAATAGACCGTACTTCATTTTTCTCTCAACCCCCGAACATGTAGTCGTTGGCCTTGATGATCTCGATCTGCATGAGCATCTTCTGGTACTTCTCCAGGAGGTCGGGGTACTCGGTGATGGTGGGCAGCTTGTCCTTCATTCCCACCTGGGCGCGTAGCTCCTGGGACTTGTCCACGGCCTGCGTGTATCCCCGCTTGTACAGCTCCACCAGAGAGGGTGGCAGGCGCGTCTCGTCGTTCTTGCACTGCCACTGGCGGATGGCCAGACCCATCTCGAAGGGCTTCACGTCCTGCGGGCAGACCTCCTCGCAGCGCGAGCACGTCACGCACGTCCATGGCGTGTCGTCATTGAGCAGGTCGTCCTCCTGGCCCAGGATCACCTTGCGAACCAGGTTACGAATGAGAAGAGGGGGGTCTGCCCGGGAGGCAGGGCAACCCGCGATGCAAATCCCGCAGGTCATGCAGAATTTGAAATCCTCCTCCTGGCTGACGTCCTTGTACATCTCCAGGCTGTTCTCTCCAAGGGCGATCATGATGGCCTCCTCGAGTCGTCCTTCCCCCGTCTGGCAGCTTCTGCAGCACGCTGAGCGAACAGGTGAGGCATGTTGGAGGCAATCGGGTGGAAGCTCACGCTGTTCGCATCGCCTCCGAGATTCGCGATCAGGTCCCGGCACGTCTCGACCCATCGTCTGGCGAGGTTGCTTCCATGCTTGTTCTGGCAGTTGTCGATGGGACAACCAACGACCATGACCCGGTCCACTCCGAGGTTGAGAAGCCCGAAGATGACGTTGGTGCTCACGATCCCCGCGCAGGGCACGCGCGCCACGCGGACGTTTTCGGGGATCGGTAATCCCAGCTCCCCTGCTGCATCTGCTGCGGCGTACCCGGAGCGCGCGCAGCATAGGGCCAAAACCACTGGACCATCCGGAGGCGCGGGTTTCAGACACGCCCTGCCCATCTCGAGTATGGCGAGCTCCGGCGTGAGGAAGTTCTTGATGGCCCGCTGTGGGCATGCCGCTGCGCAGATCCCGCAGTCCCGGCAGTCGACGTCCGAGATGCGGGGCACCTTGCGGTCCACCGACACGCCTATGGCACCCACGGGGCAGATCCTGAAGCACGTCAGGCAAGCCGCGCAGGCGGCCTGGTCGATCTCCACGTCTCCCGCGCCGATGGAAATGGTTCCCTCGCCCAGGATGGCGTCCGCCTCGATGGCGGCCAGCCGGCCTCCTCTCATGGCCAGAGGCGTGGGCGCTTCCGTTCCGGCAGCACCGGCGATGAGCACCCCCTGTCTGGTCGTGTACGTCGGCAGGTAGGTGATATTACCCGGCTGCAGGAATGCGTCGTCCTCCACGGCGAGCCGGAGAACCTCGGCGGCCTGGCGGGATCCGTCGCTCACCCGTGGTCTCTCGCCCGTGACGATCAGATCGCAGGTGATGGCGAAATCCTGCTTGAGTATGATGTCGAGGCCCTTGACGATCGCTTTTGCGTCCTTCACCTCGACCTTCACGCCCCTGGCGTCCGGCCTGAAGAAACGCACTCCCGCCATGAGGGCGGCTTCGTAGTTCGATTGGCCGGACTCACCGCGTACCGGAACATCGCCCATGAAGATGAAGGAGTGCTTGCCGTGATCGGCGGCTAGCCCGGTTGCCACGGTGATCGCGTGCTGCGCCACCAGTTCTCCAACAACCTCCGGATCCGCGATGAAGCCCAGGTTCTCCGGTAGATCCCCTGGCGCTTCCCGGCGCCTCTTGTCGAGCTTCGCGTACGAGATCCAGGGCTCCTCCTCGTTTCCGGGAGGGTAGGCGAGCCCCGTGCTGACCACGATGGCGCCCACCTCGCGCTCGACTCTCTTGCCCCCCTGCTTGACGATGGAGAGCGTGAAGCTGCCTTTGTTTCCCCGGACTTCCTCTATTCTGGCTTCCTTCAGGACCTCCACGGCATCGCTTGCCTCTACCTTCGAGATCAGGGCAGCGACGTCCTTCTCACACGAGGCCATGCCGCCCAACCCGTTGCCAGACTCCAGCAGGACCACCTTGCGACCCCTGTCAGCGAGCCAGCTCGCGGCGGACAGACCTGCTGGACCCGCGCCCACCACGGCCACGGCATCGAAGACCTCCAGCTTGTCCTTCTCGATGGTGGACATGACCCTCTGGCGCGCGAGTCCCATCCGGACGAGAGCGCAGGCCTTGCGCTCGCGCACGGCTGCGTCCTCGTGCGCTCCCGTGCAGTGATCCAGGATGTTCACGAACGTCACCTGCTCGCGCCCCACTCCCGGCGCGAGGATGGGCAACCTCTCCCCCAGGGTGCGAGCCGAGCCCGCGGCCAGGACTATGCCATCGAGCCCCCTGGATTTCATGACCTCGGCGAGGCGGCCCTCCGAGCCTTCCACGAGCAGGTCCGGGACCTCTCCATAGTAGGCGAAGCTTCCGCCGTCTCCCGCGATCAGCTTCTCGAGCTTTTTGAAATCGACGTTGAGGGGCCTGCCTCCCACGCTGTTGGAGTAGAGGACTCCGATCTTCTGCATCTCAGCCATGGGCCACCTCCTTGTTCCCGCTGATGGCGCGGATCAGGCGGTCCGCCGCATCGCGTGCGTCGTCGATGGAACCCGGAATGTCCCTTGGAAAGACGCATGTTCCTGCGGCGAGCACGGGAGGTGCTCCAGCGCTCACGAACCCGAAACGGCCCCCCTTGAGTCCGAACATGTCGCCCAGCTTCTGCGTTTCCTTGCTGGGCACCATGCCCACGGCCAGGACTGCCTTGTCGAAGGAGACGGGTTCCACTGCCGTGCCATCCTCCGCCACGCTGCGGATGATGACCCCGCCCTCGTTGGGTGTGATGATCTCGCCGGGCACTCCCTGCTGGAACACGACCTTCTTCGTGAGTGATGCGTGGTACGAACGTACGCTGCGGGGCTGCAACTGCAGGTCGATGTAGTGGACGACGATCTCCATCTCTGGATGAAGGAACGCCAGCTTTCCCGCGAGCCTCAGGGAAACCGAGCAGCACACCTGCGAGCAGTAGCCACGTCCCGCCTTGCGTTCCCGGGAGCCCACGCACTGTACGAATGCCACCTTCGAGGGTGGGCCGCTGCCCTCGTCCCATCCTCGGTCGCCGTTTCTTGCCAGGATGTGGTCGAGCTCCAGCGTCGTGATCACGTCCTTGCTGCGGCCGTATCCCAAAAAAGGCCTGGTCGATGCATCGAAGACATCGAACCCGGTGCACAGGATGACGCCCGAGACCTTCCATCTCTCCTGGCTCTTCGGCGTCACTCCGTGAAGTGGCGTCACCCTGGTGTCCACGTCTTTCGCTGGCCCCACGGTGATCTGGAATGTGTCGCCGGTCCTGGAGGCCTCCTCGACGACGGTGCCGAGGCGGATCCGTACTGACCTGGTGCCCTGGAGGGCCTGGATGGCGTCCTCGAGCAGACAGGCGCTGCATCTGCGACATTGCTGCGTAGCCATGCACGCAAGCTCCGCCGCCTTGCCTCCGAGGCGTCGCTGCTTCTCCACGAGCAGGACATCCAGTCCCCGGTCTGCGAGCGCCTGCGCGGCAGCAATGCCGGCTACTCCCCCACCCACTATCAGGACGTCTGCCGATGGCTGAGAACCACCTGAAATCGTCATGTCTCTCCTCTTCTCGATATCATTTCGTGTATATACACACTTCATTACATTCTAACAAGACTGGCAGGCGCGACCTTGCCGAGTTTATATACTTCGCAACTCGTCGTATTTGTACGAGAACGGATCCAGTTCCGCGTCTTCGGTTTGCCCTCAACGGGGTATGGCCACGGTGAATGTTGCACCATGGCCCTCGCCGCCGGAGATGGCCGTGACCGTTCCCCTGTGGGCCTCCACGATGGAACGGGACACTGCCAGGCCGAGCCCGGTGCCGTCGGGCCGGTCGGTGAAAAACGGTGCGAAGATGTTCTCCAGCCTTTCGGGAGAGATGCCTCTGCCTCGGTCCCGGATCTCGACGATGGAATCGTCCCCCCGGACAGAGGTGTGCACGACCACCGCCGAGCCGGGGGCGCTCGCCTCGATGGCGTTATCCAGGAGATTTGCGAGCACCTGCTCGATGCGGTTGATGTCCACCTGCGCGGCCACTGGTGACTGGGCATGGTCCGTGACGATGCTCACGCCTCGCTCCGACGCCTTGCCTGCCAGCATCGTGCAGGCCGCGTCCGCGATCTCGCGCAGGTCGCACCGGACGAGGCCGAGGTCGCCAGGTCGCGCGAACTCCAGGGTGCGGGTCACGAGCTCCTCGAGCCTCGTGGACTCCCTCACGATGGTCTCCACTGCGCGGGAGAGCTTCTCCGCATCGGGATCGTCCGAGCCATGGCCGCACGAAAGCCAGTTCTCGCGCATGAGCTGCGCGTAGCCGCGGATGGCGCCCACGGGGTTCTTGATCTCGTGCGCCAGGGTGGCGGCCATCTCACCGAGGGCCTGGACCCTGCGGGCCCGCTGCAGGCTCTCGGCCATCCGCTCGCGCTGCTTGAGGGCCCTGTAGAGGACCACGTTGATTCCCAGCACGAGCAAGGTCGTGAGGACGGCGAGCATCAGGATTCCCATGTGCGTGAGCACTGTCCTGTGCTGGGTCGTGGCATCGATGCCTACCCTCACGATCATGCACGGGCTACCCGGGTCGAGCAGATCCTGACGGTCGAGGAACATGGCCTTGAGCTTCTTGCCGGGACCATCCTCATGTTCCAGAAGCGGTGGCAAAGGCCTGTCGGGCATGGGCAACGCGAACAGCACGTCGAGCACGTGGCGGCCTGCCACCTTGCTCGGATTTGCTGCAGCGGGCTTGAGCACGGTGAGCACGAGATCCCTCCTGACCTTCACGCGTCCCCCCGATCCGGAAGGGAGCTGCCTGGCGAGCTTCTCGAGATTGGCGTCGCAGGCCTTCCGGAGATCCCCCGCGCCCGGGGCCCGGGGGATGTTCCCGTCCCCCCCGGAATGGGATCCGAGGACCTTGCCGTCCACCTGCATCACCTGCATGAAGTCCGTCGCTCCGAGCGCTGCCTCGTCCACGATGGTCTGGATGCGTTCCGGGCCCCGCAGGGGATCTCGCATGTAGCGGATGAAGAAGGCCACGGCTGCCTGGCGTGCGCGCATGACGAGGAGTTCGTTCGAGAAACGTTCGACCTGCACGAGCTGGGCAGCGGACAGACCGGTGAGCAGCAGCCCCGATAAGAGAGCGGCGACGAGCATGATCAGCGCGAATCTCGACCCGGTCCTGGACACGCGCCTGACCCTATCGACGTCCTGTGTCACCTCGTCCGTCACTGGCTGGACAATAGCCCGCCATCCGACATGTTTCCAGGGACTTCGTTTCGACGGAGCTTGATCGAGCAAGGATGCTCTGCTAACCACACGGGCAGGAGATCTCGGGTGGCGCGCTCGATTGCACAGGACAAAACAGTACAACAGGCCGTGGAAGGGACCGATGCGCGGGTGCAGTCCATCTGGCGAGTCGTGTTCATCGATCAGGCCAGGGCGCTTGCAATCACCATGATGCTCGTGGGCCACTCGCTGGACCGTTTCCTGGGCGAGCCCTGGAGATCGGGCCAGGTCTATCTCGACTACCAGTTCGTGCGGGGCATCACGTCGGCGCTGTTTCTCATGGTGAGCGGGTTTTCCTTCGTGGTGGCGTCTTTCAAGTACTGGGACGACTACACCCGCTGGTCGCCGCGTCTGTGGGGCAGGGTGCGGCGCATCGCACTCATCTACCTCCTGGGCTACGGGCTGCACCTGTGGGCTCCGACCCTGTACCAGAGCGTGATCACCTGGGATGCGGAGCGCTGGGCGAAG
>JBFYZU010000127.1:0-4440 GCA_041309365.1 Myxococcota bacterium | reverse complement strand
CGCTCTGGTCGGCGAACAGTGACACCCGGTCCCTGACCCTTTCGAACCTTGCCCTCCGGCATCGACCCGGCGTGCTGGAACGCAAAGGCGCGATGCCGACCGCGATGGACACGGACCGACCGAATGCTCCGGGTCTGGCTCTCGCGGACATGGTCCAGATGGAGGGAAGCGCTCCGTATCGTGCGACCTGTGACCGTGATCGCGTGGCATCGCCGGGGATGGCGGCTGTGCTGGACGTAAAGAAGCAGGCGGCGCGGCCCAGGGCGTCCGACGGTTTTACGCGACATCCGAAATCTCATCCGCGAGATGTCCGCAGCCCACGTCACGTGGGGAGCGCCTCGCGTGCACGGCGAACTCTTGAAGCTCGGTATCGGCATCTCGCAGGCGAGCGTCGCGAAGCACATTACGAGCGGCACCTGAGGCGGGTCCTACGCGATTGCCTGGGTAGCTATTACCACCACCCGGTGAGAACGCACCTCTGTCTCGGCAAGGACTCGCCGATCCCGAGGCCCGTGCAGCCGCCGCAGATGGGCGAGGTCGTCTCGTTCCCCATCCTCGGCGGGTTCAATCATGGATACGAACGTCGCGCGGCGTGAACGTCCGCACGGGCTCGTCGTCCCCGACGATCCGCTCGAGGCAGGCGCGGTCGTGCGCCTCGGCCACGGTCCACTGCGTGATCGGGAGCGGTGCGTCGGCGACCTGCGTCGGGCACAGCCTCGTGCAGGCTCACCAGGGAGCCCGACGTGTACTCCACGACCGCCTCCTGCACGACGATGACGTGGGTCATGACGCAACAATGGGGTTTCTGGCAGGGACAGGCGCCAGGAGAGACGGTTCGAGGGTAAGGAGGCTCAGATGATGGCTTCCTGGGTCTCGCACCCGAACTGGATCTGGATGCTGGAGCCCTCGTGGCCCTGGATCCACTCGCAGGTCTGGGGGCAGAGGAAGATGGTGGTGGGAGAGAGCGGGTCGTCGTAGTACCAGCCGCTGGACACCAGGGAGCACTGGTCGGCGAAGTCCACGCGGCCGATGATCGTGTCGGTACCCGTGGCCTCCTGGAACCAGACGTTGACGAGGTCGGACTCCAGCGTCTCGCCCACGGGGGGCTCGGGGATCTCCCACTCGCAGCTGAGTGCGGCGCTCTCGATGATCGCCTCGGCGAACTCGTTGAAGATGGGGTCGAAGTCCTGGAGGCACATGTCGCCGGTGACCCCGCCCGTCAGTGCCGCCAGATCGCGGTAGACCGCGCCCTCGCCGTCCGGGGCGGCGTAGATGCAGCACGGGTGGGTGTCGCTGATGGCGCAGGCGGCCTCCTTGCTCAAATACGAGAAGATGCCGTGCGCCTTGTACCCCGCGAACGCCGGGTCCAGGGCGAGAAGCTCCGTGTTGAACTGGGCGGCCGTCCAGTCGTCACCGTCGTCGGAGATGAATACGAAGTGGGTGGAGACGCCCGGGCGCACCATGTCCTTCCACAGGTCGTACGTCTCGATGGCCTTGGACAGGCCCTTGGTGCTGGGGATGGGCTCGGAGATGTGCAGGTAGCCGGGCGGATTCGTGTCGTTCCAGGGGCCGCCTTCGGGGCATCCACCGTCGGCGCCCACGGGCGGGTCGATGCAGATGCCGAACCAGTCGTCGTGCGTCCCGCAGTCCCCGGGCAGGCACGAGATCATCACGATGTGGAGGTCCAGCCCCTCGGCCTCCACCATGTCCGAGAAGTCGTTCATGTTGGCGCGCACCATCTCGATCTCGTTGTACATGCTGGGCGTGTTGTCGATGACGAAGATCACGTCCGCGGGCCCGCGCCGGTTGCTGGCGACCTCGGTGACCCCCACGCACTCCAAAAAGTCGATGCCCAGATCCGACCCGGTCTCCGGCAGGTCCGCCGCCGGGTCGGATCCGTCCGGGAGAACATCCCAGCCTGTGCCCGTGTCCCCTCCGGTGTCGTGCGTGGCACCGCAGCGAAAGACCGTGAAGATGACCAGCAGGACCGGATAAATCTGTTTACGCATCGTGCTCACCCCTCATCGTCCTTTATACGATGCACCATCCATCACGTCACGATCATTTTCTGCAGTGCATCATCACCCAGGTGGGCGATGACCACCAGTGGAAAAACGAGGCATCGTGCGTGCGGATGACGCGATCCGGCTCGACCCCCACGCATGTCTTTCACCCATGACTCGAACGGGGGGACCGCCGGCAGGATGCGAGCGTCGAGTCGATCAGGTGCAATCGATGACGAGGTCGTACCCGTCGCCCATCTCGCCCGAGCTGTTCGTGTCGCACAGGATGTAGACCGTGTCTCCCGTCGTCACAAGGGTGCTGGCGTTGCAGACGCCATCGTTACCGCTGTAGTAGTCGTTGTCGCAGTCCAAGGAAGAACTCTCGTCGCCGCACGTCGTCCAGATGTCGAGCGTGCACAAAAAGCCGCCCCCGCCGGCGAGCGTGTCCATCTCGACCGAGAGCGTGCCCGTGCACGTTGCCGTGTACTCCCACACCTGATCCGGACCGCTGATGGGGGGCGTCGTGCCTCCCTCGCACTCGCCGTCGTAGTCGTTCGAGAAGAAGGACGTGTCGCCCGTGTTCGTCCCGTCGGAGGCTGTCTCCGCGTCGGCGCAGGTGTCGCCCCCAGGCGGCTCGTGGTACGTGATCGTCAGGGTGTACGCGCCTCCCGTGCCGCCCAGCGCGTCGTCGTCGGCCAGGATGTAGATGGTGTCGCCGGCATCGAGCATGATGGACCCCTCTGCCGTGGACGAATCCGGGTCCGGGTTGATGCACCCGTACTCCGTCGTCGACCCGCACGTGGACCAGACCATCGCCACTGCGTAGAACCCGGCCGTCTGCATGACGATCTCGTAGATGCCGTCGAGGCTTGCCGTGAACACCCAGGTCTCGTCGTACCCGCCCTGGTTGTTGCAGCCCGTGATGGCGTACGAATCCGCGTCGTCGGACGAGTCGCCGTAGTTGGTGCCCAGGTGGGCAATGCCGGGCGCCGAGCAGTCGTGGCCGCCCACCGGGGTCGTATCGGGAGCCGTGTCGATGGACGTGTCCACCGTCGTGTCGATGCTCGTGTCGATGCTCGTGTCGATCGACGTGTCGATCGACGTGTCGGCCGGGGCGTCGATCTCCGCGTCCAGGCCCGTGTCGGTATCGACATCGTCGACCGTGTCGGAAGGAAGATCGGTCCCGGGATCCTCGACCTGGTCGACGAGCGTGTCGGGCACGGTGTCGGTGCCGGTGTCCTGGTCCCCCGCGGTCGACAGCGAGCCGCCGCACGCCGAGGACAGAAAAACCATCGAGAGGCCCAGCGCTCCAGCGATACATGATTTCTTCATCTCGTTCCTCCGGTCTGTCCGAACACTGCAGCGAAACAGTATACACCACAGGAGCCATCGCGTGTTGCGGATATGGATCGTGGGGGGTCGGTGGGGAAACGGGCTTCTTGGGCGAGCCCAAAGGGCACGGCAGGTCGGCACCTGTCCTGGGATCTCGCGCCACGCTCGCCTGGTGGCGCCTCGGCGCCCGGTGACCATCGAGATACCCTGCGGGCCTCCACCGATCAGAAAGCTCACGGGGGCGGGATGGGGCAGCCGTCCTCCATGCACCAGGGATCGCTCGCGCAGCATGGCGTCATGCAGCGCTTTAGGTCCATGGCGCCCGCCGCGGAGCAGCACACGAGCCCCGAGCGGCACGTCGACCCCGCGGCGTATCCCGTGCAGCTCTCCCACTCGTCGCGGTCGAAGCAGACGTCCGAGTACACGCACCCGGCCAGCGGGTCGTACACGCGGTAGGCGCCGCAGTCGCATCCAGCGTCGCAGCAGTCGTCGTAGCTGGGCTCGCCGCACGTGTAGTCGCCGCAGGGCCCGCACGGGTCCGCGGGGTGGAAGGTGCCGCCCGTGGTCGTGCACAGGTCGTCGTGCGTGGGGCCGCACTCCGGCGCGACCACGCATCCTTGCGACTCGTCGAACACGCGGCTCTGGCCGCAGTCGCATCCCGGCGCGCAGCACGGCAGCCCGGAGGGTTGCCCGCAGTGGTAGTGCCCGCAGGGGCCGCAGGGGTCCTCGCCGTACCAGGTGCCGTGCGTGGCGCGACACAGCTCCTCGTCCGTGCACGAGGGATCCGTCGCGCAGCCCGTACCCTCGACGAACGTGCGGCCCGGGCCGCAGTCGCAGCCGTCCGAGCAGCAGCGCTCCGGCGGGGGCGCCCCGCACACGAAGTGGCCGCAGGTCACGCAGGACGAGCCTTGCACCCACACCCCGCCCGTGGCATCGCACAGCATGGGCTCGCACCCGGCGTGCCCTGCCTCGCACGCCTCGCGGGTGTCGTACCCGCCGGCGCAGCCCTCGCCCGCGCACAGGCACCCCACGAGCTCGAAGCAGCCCGCGCCGCTCCAGAACCATCCCATGGGCCACACGGCGTCGCAGTCCACGCACGGGTCTG
>JBFYZU010000126.1:0-6724 GCA_041309365.1 Myxococcota bacterium | reverse complement strand
GGCCAACGAGTTTGCGGCTTTCGGGTGCATGGTGGATGCGGTCGACGACGCGGAGATGGCGAGGCAGAAGGCCAGCTCGGACAGCTTTGTTCTCGTGGTCATCTCCACGACTCTGGCCAAGTCGCACGGCTTCTTGGCGTTCACCTTCTTGAAGCGCCTGCCCGAGCTGGAGCGGACGCCGTTCGTGATCATGTACAACGAGGGCGAGGCGGATCAGATAGCGAGCCACCAGAATCGTCCCACGCACGCGGACCTCTACATCCAGAAGCCATTCGACTTCAACGAGCTGCTCGTGTCCGTGGCGGGCTACCTGGGCATCGAGGATCAGCTGGCCGCCGCCGCCGGGAATGGCGCGGCCAGAGAGAGCACGGAGGAGATCGTTCTCGACGATGCGGAGGTCATCAACGCCGAGGGCGAGGAGATCGCCATAGACGATACCGAGGTGCAGTCTTTGGCAGAGATGTCGGACGACGAGATCGCCGCTTTGGATACGCCCACCGAGGAGGCGTTCGTGGCCGGGGCAGGGCCGTCTGCGGCTGAACCGGCGGCCGAGCCAGAGCCAGGGGCCCTCGACACGGTGGACGAGGCCACCTTGGCTGCAGCCGCCAGGGAGAGCGACGGTCTCAAGGCCCGCATCCGGGAGCTCGAAGGAGAAGCCAGTGCCGCCTCGGATCGTGCCATGGCCGCGGAGAAGGCCCAGAAGGCAGCGGAGCAGGAGGTGGACACGGTCAAGACCAAGGTCGCCGATCTCGAGAAGGCGCTTGCGGGAAAGGGATCGAGCAGCGTGAGCACGCGTGAGCTTCTGGATCTGCGCGAGCTCATCAACCGCAAGGACAAGGAGATCCTCAACCTCAAGGACGACGCCAACGCCAAGGAGAAGGAGCTTCTGGCCGAGAGGGACAAGCTCACTGACCAGCTCAGGAACATCGCGGACTTCGAGGACAAGGTCGCCGCCCTGGACAAGGAGGTGAGCTCCCTTTCGACCAAGGTCGCGGCACTGACCAAGGACAAGGACACGGCTTCCAAGAGGGCCGAGGATTTCAAGGCGCACTGGGAGGCGGCCAAGGAGGAGATCGTCCAGCTCAAGGCGGAAGCCGAGGCAGCTCGCGAGGCGCATGCTGCAGAGCTCGTACAGATGGAGCAGATCCTGAAAAGGCAGGGCGAGGAGGCGACGGAGCAGGCGCTCAAGGAGCTGGGTTCCAGGCTCAACGACGAGAAGGGCGCGGAGATAGGGTCGCTCAAGATAAGCCACGAGAGGGCGTTGCAGGAGCTCAAGGATCAGTACGAGGCCGAGATCGTGGACATCCGCGACAAGTTCGAGAACGATCTGAACGAGGCTACCCAGAAGGCGGAGAAGGACAGGAAGGAAGCTCTCGCTGCCCAGCTGGAGGAATACGAGGGCAAGCTCATCGAGGCCGAGACCGCAGCCAAGGCGCACGAGGAGCAGCTCGAGGAGGAGGTTCACGAGAAGGAGCGCATGAACAAGGCGCTCATGAAGGAGACCGCCTCCCAGGAGAAGCAGAACGAGGAGCTCATGGCCCAGAAGTCCGCCCTCGAGGACAAGGTATCGGAGCTCGATGCAAAGGTAGCCGATTTGACCGCTGCCATGGAGAAGACCTCGGCGGAGCTCCTCGCCCTCAAGGCTCACGCAGAGGGGCTGACCTCCAGGCTGGAGCAGAGCCGCACACACCTCGATGGTGCCGAGAAGCACATCGGCCAGACCGACGACCTGATGTCCGACCTGCTGGACAACCTGCATAACGTCACGACCCTGCTCGGAGGCAGGGAGCGCTACAAGAAGCCCGACGCGGACTGAATCTCTCGACAGGTCGACTTGGAGCGCGCCTATCTGAACTCGAGGGCCGGGAATACCGAGGACACCTTCCATCCGTCCGGCTCGCGAACGAGCTCGATCTTGTGGCCGGATGGCAGGTCCACGTAGCAGCGGTCCTCGGCGATGACGAGGTCCTTCGCCTCGACGGCCGCGATCTCGGAGGCGAGGGTCGAGATCGTTGCGAGCAAGCCTTCCTGGTGCTGCTTGGCGAGCACCTTGGCCTCTTTCAGGGCCGCCGCCATGTTGCCGAGCTCGAGCCCGAAGGCGGCCAGCACTGAGACAGGGTCGGTGGGAACGGTGATCTTCACGACCGTGGTGGCGAGCTTCCACGTCTCGCCCTCCTTGACCAGATCCAGCGTCTTGCCGTCGGCGAGCTTCACCGTGGCCTCGAAGGTCACTTTCGAGGTGTGGGCGATCTGATCGGCCAGAGCCGCAAACTCTGCGTGGTCGCGCTCGAGATCGGCCGTGAGCGAGTCGGGGGTCATTCCAACGGTGAGCTTGTCGTCGAGCATTGCGTGCAAGGTCGCCCCGTCCCTGTCCTGCATGGCAGTGGCCATACGGTCGAGGACGGGAGTGAAGTCGTCCGTGGGCTGGGCAGCCGCGCAGCGCGCCTCCATGCAGGCGCACAAGAGGAGGATGATCCGCACCGTCGTCATGAGGCAACTATTTCCCACATGCCGAGCTCGCACAACCCCCCATCAGACAGGTGTCCGAGAATCGCCGGCAGAATGCATCGATTGCTGGACAGGCCATGGCATCGGGATGTGAACGTTGCTTGACACCCTGTGGCCGTCCCTGTTGCCTCGACAATTGGTTGTACAGGGGTTGGAAAGGATGATTGTCAATGATATCAACTTGTTACATGCGAATTGAGCACTCGGGGAGAACTGGCTGGATCCCATGGGGCATGTGGCACGTTATTTGAAGGTCAGCTGGGGTAGGAAACGCGGGCCCGTGCCCGCCACAAGGAGGCTCTCAAATGACCGTTCACAGAACATTAGGGGCCATCGTGCTCGCCGCTGTAACCGTCACCTTGCTCGCGGGGTGCGGCTGCAACTCCGAGGATTACTACTGCGACGAAGAAGGCTGCTACGTCTGTGACGGGATGGGCTGTCGGGAGTCTCCACCTCCCGCGTACGAGGTGTGTGCGGGCGACTGGGACTGCGCCGAGGGCGAGGTCTGCACCGAGCTGGGATGCGTCCCGACGGGTTGCGAGAGCGACGCGGACTGCCCGACAGGTAGCGTGTGCGGCGCCGAAGGCATGTGCCTGCCGCCTGACGTGGTCGTTCCGCCGGTGATCTATCCGGAGCCGTGTGGCTCGGACGCCGACTGCGCGGCAGGACTGTTCTGTGCTCCTTCGGGCGTCTGCCTGCCAGACGGCGGCGACGATTGCATCGACGATGCGGACTGCGGCGCGGGCGCCACCTGCATCGATCACGAGTGCGTGACCGTTGATCCCGGTGCCTGCACGTCGGATGCGGAGTGTGGCACGGACCAGGAGTGCGTGGAGGGAGCCTGCGTGCCCGCAGGCTCTGGAGGCTGTCTCTCGGATGCGGAATGCGGTGCGGGATACGTGTGCTTCGAGGGAACGTGCTACGTGGATAGCGACCCGCCGCTGCCCGAGCCCCAGTGCCACGTGAACAGCGACTGCGATCCCGGCTGGGAGTGCGTGGACGCCGTGTGCAAGCTTCCTTGCTGGTCGGATTCGGACTGCGGAGCGGACTGCTCCTGCGTGGGCGGTTACTGCACCGATCCCGCTGCCGGCTGATCCCTCCCGCATCTCATCTGGCTCATCTCTTCTGACGCACGCATGGCGAGGGAAGGTCCTGGACCGTGGGGAGCGAGGCGATGTCGCCCTGTACGTGATCCGCCTGCGGTACAGCATGGACGGGATGCACCTCCCGGGCAGATGGCTGGTGCCTGGGAACGCCCATGGGAGGGGTGGTGGCGGCCACGGGAGGTCGCGGGTAGCTCTCGATGCCCGCGCGCCGGGGCCGGGTGCTGGGCGGCAGCGGGGTGAGGCTGCGCTCGCGCGACCTGGCCGCGACAGAGGGCTTGGGGGCGCCCTTCACGTCCTCGAAGATCCCGAAGGCCATGTCCGTCACCTTGCCGATGAGCGCCCACAGCGCATATACGCCCAGGGGTGCCATGCACAGCGTCAGGAGCAGGATGACTGACAGGACGTATGAGGAGATGCGCCCGGAGCGCATCCTGCGGTGCAGACCCCATGCCGTGATGAAAAACCAGCCTGACATGACGAGACAGCTCAGGAGCGAGCCGATGGCCAGGAGCGGCAGCACGATCCTGAGTTGTGGATCCAGACCCTCATCCGTTCCTGCGACCAGCACCAAGACCGCGGCCACCGCGAGCCCGTAGAGGACGTAGAAAACACCCACGAGGATGAAGGCCACGGACAGGACGTCCAGGTGCTTCTCGCGTGACCGGATCCTCTTCTCCAGGGAATGGTAGCCGTCGGGAATGGCGACGGAACGCGTCTGGTAAGTGTCCACGACCGAGAAGTCTAGGGCAACCAGGCATGCGACCACAAGAGCGAGGATCAGGCTGCCTGCCTCGTGATCTGCCGGCGGATGGCGTCGACGGTGGACTGCAGGGAGCCGTCGGTGTCGAGAAGACCGGTGATCTTGCGGCAGCCGTTGATGATGGTCGTGTGGTCGCGACCGCCGAAACTCTCGCCGATCTCCGGATAGCTCATCCCCAGCACCTCGCGGCACAGGTACATGGCGACCTGTCGAGGCAATGATACGGAGCGGTTGCGCTTCGTTCCCTTGAGGTCGGAGACCTTGAGGCCGTAGGTCGCTGCAACCTGCCTGATCACGTCGTCTGCGTTGAGCTTGTGCGGTGCTGTCACTCCAATGACTCCCAGGGCCTTTCGCGCCATGTCGACGGTGATCTCGCATCGCTCGATGCTAGACTGTACGTCCAGGCGGATGAGGGCCCCCTCTATCTCCCGAACCGATCCGGATGCCGCCGCAGCTACCAGGTCGATCACCTCGGGCAGAAGCGCCAGCCTGAGCCCCTCAGCCTTGCGCCGGGCGATGGCCATTCGCATCTCCATCTCGGGCGAACGCATGTCGGCCATCAGCCCCCATTCCAGGCGCGAACGGAGCCGGCCCTCTATCTTGACGAGCGCGCGCGGAGGGCGGTCGGAGGTGATGACGACTGGCTTGCCCGTGTTGTACAGCTCGTTGAACAGGTGGAAGAACTCCTCCTGGGTCTTCTCCCTGGACGCGATGAACTGGATGTCGTCGATGAGCAGCATCCCGCACTGCCTGCGGTAGCGGTCGCGGAACGCATGCATGGTGCCTGCCTTGAGGCTGTCCAGAAAGTCGTTCATGAACGCCTCGGAAGGTAGGTAGAGCACCGGACCCGAAGGGGTGCGACCGCCCAGCGCATGATGCACCGCGTTGATGAGGTGGGTCTTGCCAACCCCGCTGGGGCCGTAGATGAACAGCGGCGAGATGGCCGACCCCGGGTTCGCCACGAGCCCCATGCAGGCTGCCAGCGCCAGGCGATTTTCCGGGCCCTCGACGAACTCCTCGAATGTGAACCTGGGATTGATGGACATGCCCGCGGTCGCATCGACCGGCTGCCCCGGCGCAAAAGCGTGGACCTTTACCTGGGCTGGTCCGGGCAGTGCTCGCTCGAACGCCGGGCCATCCAGCACGAACCTGACCGAGAGAAGGCCGGGCAGCTCGCCCTTCATCCCCTCCAGGATGCGATCGACGTAGCGCTCCGAGATCCACTCCCTGGTGAACTCGTTGGGCACGCGCAGCACGAGCCTGTGGTCTTCGACCCCCACGCATTCCACCTGCCCCAGCCACAGATCCAGGCTGCCTTCCTGGCTACCTGCGATCTGCTGGATTGTCTGCTCCCACGCCTGTCCGGTCTCGGTCAATCTCATCCTTCCGGTCGTGCTCGTGACCTCGGTCTCGACGCTGGCAGCTGGGACAATGCCGGCTGGCCAGAGAGTCACGATGTATCCAGACATCCAATCCCGCGTAAACTCGCTCATCCGGCCATGTGCGCGCACCTTGCCGTTATCCTTGCAGATATTCGAAAAGAGCATACCGATCACATTTCCGCACTTCGACTGTGCACATCCGTTCAAGAGCTGTAACTGGTCGAGTAGGAAGACTTTTCATCGATGTTTTCTCGACACTGCGGGCGGAACGCGTGGCATGGGCGCCTGCGCCCCATGACTCGCTGCGAGCCTCATGCCGTGCGCCCTGGCGAGCCGCGACATCGGTCGAACGCGATGCTACGGGCCGGCGCCGTCGCGCAGGCAGGCGGGCACCGATATCATCGACTCCAGCCGCGTTGGCGCACGTCGCGCGCAGTCGGCATAGGGCACTCGCCGATCCCGATCCCGCCCGTGCCCTTGCCATGGCCTGCTGCATAGCCGTGGCCCCTCTGGAGCCGTCGAGACCTGGACCCTTGACTCCAGGACGTCACGAAGAGCGCGAGAAACAGGGTAGCGATCACCGCGATCGCTCCTGTGGCACCAGACCGCGTGCCCACCATGATACATCCGCACGCTTCCGGCGATTCGCACAGGGCTTGCGGTCCCGGCGCAGGCGGGCAGGGCTCGGGCTCGGCGCCCGCCGGGTAGAGAGTGCAGAGCCCTTGCACGTCGTCCTCGGCCAGGTCGCGCTTGGTCGTCTCGCCCACCGTAGCGAACCCGAACATGGTCGCCTCGGCCACCTCGGACTCGCCCAGCCCGAGCACATGTCCTGCCTCGTGGGCAACGATGCTGGCCACGTCCACGCTGCCCGGTGCACTGACCGTGCTCCATGTGTAGTCGAATCCATTGAGAGCGATGTCCGCGTCCAGGATCTCGCCCGTTTCCGTGTCGTACCACAAGCCCGTGGC
>JBFYZU010000125.1:0-13553 GCA_041309365.1 Myxococcota bacterium | reverse complement strand
CCCACGTCATCGTCGTGTAGGAGGCGGTCGTGGAGTGCATGTCGGGCTCCTTGGTGAGCCTGCACAAGGCTGTGCCCGACGCAGGTCGCCGACGCGCTGCTCCCGATCACGCAGTGGACCTCTCCAGGTGCCGGCCTGCCAGCCAGGATGGCCGGACAGGATCGCGGCTCTCGTGGGTGAAACGCAATGTAGCTTGACATGGAAGGGGTACGGCCTCAGTCACTTATTATGAGCACTCGTGCGCTGCCCATGGACCCCGTGATCCGCCCGGACGAGCCATGCACGGATCCGGCGCAGCCGCACAGCCTGCTCTTTCTGGGCAGGGCCTTCAGGTACCCGGACGCCGGCCTGGCCCGGATCCTCGAGGCCTGGGCCAGGGAGGTGGACGGCGACGCGGGCGAGGCCGGAGTGGTCGGACGCTGGGTCGGGGAGCGCGCCCGAAGCGGGGATCTCCTCCCGGCGCTGGCCGCGGACTACACGGGGCTTTTCGTGAACGCCCACCCTCGCTTGCCCGCGCCGCCCTACGCGGCCAACCGGCTCGACCCCATGAACCCCGCGGCCGTGCTGGTCGAGCTCGGAGCCGACCTGGACGCCCTGGGCCTGGACGCCTTGGACGGCGAGCGCAAGGACCACGTCTCGAGCCTCGTCCTGGCCGCCGGTGCCCTGGCCGCGCGCGGTGACGGCGAGGCGTGCATGGGATTCGCGAGGCGCTGGCTCGTGCCCTGGTGCGGGCAGCTCGCAACGCAGGTGGCGGGCGCCGCCATTGGGCCCTTCTACCCGGCCATGGCCCGGTGGCTCGAGGCCGAGCTGGCACAGGCCGGCACGGATGATCCCGGTGAGGACGGACCGCAGGAAAAAGGAGACGAGCCTTGACCGCGAAGCTCGACAGGCGTGAGTTTCTCAAGCTCGGCGCGCTCGCGGCTGGCACGGCCGCGGGTGCCATGGCCGGCACGGCCGGGGCACAGGAGGGGGTGAACAGGCGGCCCGGCCTGCACCAGGGCAGGCGCGTGGAGGAGATCCCCAGCATCTGCGAGATGTGCTTCTGGCGGTGCGGCATCGTGGGCAAGGTGCACGCGGGCGAGCTTCTGCGCGTGGAGGGAAACCTCGCCCATCCGCTCACCGGCGGCAGGCTCTGCGCCCGGGGCATCGCCGGGCACCGGCTGCTCTACGACCCGGACCGCCTCAAGTACCCCCTGCTCAGGGTGGGGGCGCGCGGCGAGGGCAGGTGGCAACGCATCTCCTGGGACGAGGCCTTCTCCATCGCCGCGCAGAGGCTCGACGCCATCAAGCAGGCCTGGGGGCCGTCGGCCGTGGCCTACTTCCCCCACGGGCTGAGCGCCAAGCTCTTCGGCCAGGTCATGAGCAGCTTCGGCAGCAAGACCATGTCCTCGGCATCGTTCTTCCACTGCCGCGGCCCCAGGGACGTGGGCTACGAGCTCACGTTCGGCTACGATCCCGGATCCCCGGAGCGGGTGGACTTCGAGAACGCCAGGCTCATCGTGCTCATCGGCACGCACATCGGCGAGAACGTGCACACGAGCGCGATCAAGGAGTTCGTCGAGGGCATCGCACGCGGCGCCAAGCTCGTGGTCGTGGACCCGCGGTTCTCGGTGGCCGCGTCCAAGGCCGACTGGTGGCTGCCCATCAAGCCCGGCACGGACACGGCCCTGCTTCTCGCCTGGATATCGCGGATCCTGGCGCGGGAAGGGCACGACGCCGAGTACTTGGCCCGGCACGCCACCGGGCTCGAGGAGCTCAGGCAGGCCACGAGCTCCTACTCCACCGGCTGGGCGGCCGGGATCACGGGGCTCGACAGGAAGGCCATCGAGGAGATCGCGGACCTCATGGTGGCAAGCAGGCCCGCGGTGGTGATCCACCCCGGCAGGCAGGTGACGTGGTACGGCAACGACACCCAGCGCTCCAGGGCCATGGCCATCCTCACCGCGATCCTGGGGACCTGGGGCCGGCCGGGGGGCGCCTATTTGCCCACCGGGGTGAAGCTGGCCCGCTGCCCGTGCATCGAGGACGAGGCCGGCGAGCCCGAGGAGCCCTGCCCCATCGACAAGTACCCGCTCAAGGCCGAGGGCATCCCCTCGACCTGCATCCGGGATGCGACCCTGTCTCAGGAGTACCCCATCAAGGCCTGGATCACCTATGGCCAGAACATCCTGCACTCCATCCCCGACAAGCCGCGCACCATCGAGGCATTGAAGAGCCTCGACTTCGTGATGCACGTGGACATCATGCCCACCGAGCCCGCGCTCTGGGCGGATCTGGTGCTGCCCGAGGCCACGTACCTCGAGCGCTACGACCTGCCGCTCGAGGTCTCGAGCGCCAAGACGCCCTTCGTGGCCCTGCGCCAGCCCGTGGTCGAGCCCATGTACGAGTCGAAGGACCCGTTCGAGATCGCCAAGGGGCTCGCCTCCGCGCTGGGGCTCGAGGGGTGCCTGCCCTGCCCGGACATGCACGGCGCCGTGAGGTACATGTACGAGAAGGCGGGCCAGGACTTCGGCGCGGCCCTTCGAACGGGGATCACCATGTTCGAGGGAAACCCGTTCCCGCCGGACGACGACATGAAGTTCTTCACCGCGTCGGGCAAGATAGAGCTCTGGTCCCAGACCCTCGTGGACCTCGGCTTCGACGGCGTGCCCGGGTGGGAGCCCACGGCCGACCCTCCGGCCGGGTCGCTTCGCCTGGTGAACGGGCGCAGCCCCTACCACACGTTCACGAGGACCATGAACAACGACTGGCTCCTCGAGCAGTGCCCCGACAACCCGATCTGGCTCAACGACGCCGCGGGCCGCGCCATGGGTCTTGTCACGGGCGATCTCGTCCACCTCGAGAACCAGGACGGCGTGCGCAGGGGGCCTCTCGGGGTGATCCTCACCCCGGGCATCCGGCCCGACATCGTGTACATGGTCCATGGCTTCGGCCAGCGCTCCCATGCCCTCTCGCGGGCGAACGGCAGGGGGGTCTCGGACAACGATCTCATGACGCACGCGGTGCACGACCCCATCGTGGGGACGACCGGCATCCGCGTGAACTTCGTGCGCCTGGTCAAGGACGGAGAGGTCCTCTCGGCGCCGAGCATCGAGGTCGAAGGCGCCGTCCTTCGCAAGTCGCAAAGGAGGTTCGTGGCGCCCGCCACGTCCGGCACCAGGGACAGGCGTCCCTCGAGCCCCGCGAAGACCCCGGCCGCTCCGCCGCCCGCCGGCGGCGCAAGCGGCAAGAGCGAGGGCTGCTGAGGAGAAGACCATGGCACGATACGCGATGGCAATCGACCTGGACCGGTGCGTGGGCTGCGGCGCCTGCGTGCTGGCCTGCAAGGGCGAGTGGAACGTCATGGACGGCGGCGCCCGCGACTGGGTGATCCCCATCCTGCCCGAAGGCAGGTTCCCGGACGTGGCCTCCACCTTCTACACGGGCCTGTGCAACCACTGCGACGAGCCGAGCTGCGTCCCGGCGTGCCCGACCGGCGCCACCTACCAGGACGAGTCCGGGCGCGTGAGGGTGGACAAGGACCTGTGCATCGGGTGCGGCTACTGCGTGGCTGCCTGCCCCTACGGCGCGCGCTACCACGACGCGCGTGTGCACAAGGTGGACAAGTGCGACTTCTGCGCGGAGCGCCTGGACCCGGACCCGCACCGCGAGCCGGCCTGCGTGCAGACCTGCCCGGCGAGCGCCCGCATCTTCGGCGACCTCTCGGACCCGTCGAGCCGCATCAACGCGCTGGTCTACGGCTCGCCGGCCCGCAGGCTCGAGACCGCCGAGGTCGCCATCGGCCCGAACGTCTACTACCTGGGCGACGCCCACCACGTGGACCAGATCCTCGCCCACCACCCTCCGGATCCGCACAGGACCGTGCCGCCCCTGCCGGGCCTGGTGTGGAGCCGGTTTCTGAGGCCGGCGGTGCTCGCGGGCGTGGCGGTGGCCTTCGCCGGCCAGGCGGCTGCCTTCTTCTACCAGCTCGCCAGGGGCGAGAAGCCCTTCGGGGAGTGAGAGAGGTCAACCCATGAGCATGGAGCAAGCCCGCAAGCACTTCTCGCCCGAGCAGTACTTCGCCATGTCGGAGCGCATGCTCAAGAAGCACGACGTGGCGTCCATCTGGCTGCACTGGTTCAACGCGGCGGTCTGGCTCGTCGAGCTGACCACGGGGGCCGCGCTCATCGTGTCTCGGCCCTACACCTTCGCCCCGCCGTGGGTCATCGGCACGGTGGGGTCGATCTTCGAGTCGCGGGCCGTGATGCTCAGGTTCCACATCGCCGTGGGGCTCGTGTGGATCGCGGTGCTGGCCCTGAACGGCATCTTCGGGTTCAGGCACTACCTGCTGCACTTCTTGAAGAACGACCTCATGCTGGACCGCGACGACCTCCGGTGGTTCCCGGCCAAGATCGCGCAGATCCTCGGGCGCAAGGTCGAGCTGCCCGAGCAGGGCATCTACAACGCGGGGCAGAAGGCCTACGGGTCCGTGGTGGCGGTGGGCACCCTGGCCATCATGATCACCGGCCTCGTCATGTCCTTTCACCTCTTCGGCATCGGGTGGGTGCAGTGGTCCATCCCCATCCACTTCGTGGCGGTGGGGGTCGTCCTGGCCGGCCTGTTCGTGCACGTCTACATGGCCGCGGTGCTGCCCGAGGAGAGGCCAGCCTTCTTCTCCATGTTCTCCGGCAAGGTGAACGAGCTCTACGCGTTCATGCATCACCGCAAGTGGTGGCGGGAGATGAAGCGCCGGGAGGCCGAGTTCAAGAAGGAGCTCGAGAGCCTCGACGGCAGGCAAGGCGACGACGGCAACGACCGGGGCAGCGGGAGGACGTCATGAAGGGGCTCGAGCTTTCTACTATTCTGGCGTGGCTGAGACGCAAGGACCTGTGGAGCCCGTATTTCGGCGGCGCCGTGCTGGGGCTCGTCCTCGTCGCCTCGTTCTACATCTCCGGCCAGGGGCTGGGCGCCAGCGGCCCGTTCGGCAGGATCACGGCGATGGTGTCTCACGCCGTGGCCCCGGAGCACACGATGGAGGCGACCTACTGGGGCCGCTACTTCGTCGAGGGCGCGGAGCCGCCCCTCCTGAACTGGCTGAGCTTTCTCGGCCTGGGCGTGATCGCGGGCGGCCTCGCGTCCGGGCTCCTGGGCGGGCGGTTCAGGAGCGAGGTGCTCAAGGGGCCGGGCGTCTCCACGGGCACCAGGCTGGCCCTGGCGCTCGTGGGAGGGGTCCTCGTCGGCTTCGCCGCGCGCATGGCCCACGGCTGCACGAGCGGGCAGGGGCTCTCGGGCGCCGCGGTCATGAGCGTCGGGGCCTGGATCTTCCTTCTGTCCATGTTCGCGGGAGGCTACGCCCTGGCCTGGTTCGTCAGGAAGGAGTGGATCTCATGATGGCGCCTCTATTCAAGACGGGACTCATCGGAAGCCCGGTCATGCTGGCGCTCGCCGTCGTGGTCGGGGTGCTCTTCGGCTTCACGCTGGAGCGCTCCGGGATGGGCGACGCGCGAAAGCTCACCGGCGTGTTCATGCTCAAAGACTTCGCGGTGCCGCGGGTGATGTTCGTGGCCATCGTCGTGGCCATGTTCGGGAACCTCCTTCTGGGCGCGACCGGTGCCATGGACCCGGCGCTCCTCTACTTCTCGGAGACGCAGGTCGTGCCCATGGCGATCGCTGGCATGCTCTTCGGCGCGGGGTTCGTGGTGGGCGGCTACTGCCCCGGGACCGTCCTCGTGGCGGCCGCGAACTTGAAGACCGACGCGTTCGTGTTCATCGCCGGCGTGTTCGGGGGCCAGGTCATCTGGGGCGAGCTCGCGCCCGGCATGAAGGGCTTTCTGGGCATCACCGACCTGGGCAGGGCCACGCTGCCCGCGTTCTTCCACGTCCACCCCGGGCTCGCGGCCCTCGGGGTCGTGATCTTCGCCTTCCTGTTCTTCGGCTTCGCCAGGTTCGCCGAGCAGCGCTGGGGAGAGAGGGAGGTGTCCTCGTGAAGTGGAACCGGACAGAGATCGTCGGGGCTGCGGCCTTTGCCGCGCTGTCCGTGGCGCTCCTTTTGGTGCCGCACATCCCGCTCGCCGGAGGCACGCCCCACGAGAGGCTCGGGGAGGACCTCGCGGCCGACCTGGACGACGTGAACTTCGGCATCGGCCCGCGCGAGCTGGCCTTCGACCTCGAGTCCTCGACCGTGCCATCGTCGATCTTCGATCTGAGGGACTCGAGCGCCTACTCGAAGTGGCACCTCGACGGTGCGACGAACGCCACCGTGCACGAGCTCGTCTCCGGGGTGGGCACGGTCTGCCCTCCCGGCACCAGGGTCGTCCTCTACGACTCGGGCGAGGACTCGGGGCTCGCGGCCCAGGCCGCCGTGCTCATGCGCCTGAACGGCTGCGATGCCGTGTGGCTCAAGGAGGGCGTGCTCGCCGCCATGGACTACATGGGCGTCGCGCGTCCCGGCCGCAAGGACGCCTCGAAGGCCGCTCCTCCGGTTCGCACCAAGCCTCCCGTGAAGAAGCCCGCCGTGAAGAAGGTCCCCAGGCCCGGCGGCGGCGAGGGCTGCTGACGGGGCGGCCGGCCGTTCTCCCACCTCCTCTTCGGGATGGGGACTACCTGTCGACCACCAGGCCGTGGCGGGCCATGATCTTGTGCAGCATCTCCACGATGCCCGTGAGCAGGCGGAAGATCCCCTCGGGGCCCAGGTTGTAGGCGGCGCTGCTGTCGAAAAGAAGGTTCAAGCTGGAGGCGAACTCGCCCTCGGGCCGCCAGTAGGCGACGAGCACCGGCAGCCTGGGCAGCGGGTGGAGCACCACGACGTGGTCGGCGGTGGAGTAGATCTCCTCCGTGCCCCTGTCCACGGGCTGACCGCTGAAGAGCTCCAGCGTGTCGAGAAACAGCTCCGGGTCCAGGTCCGCTATCCTGCGGATGGCGTCCTCGCAGCGGTGCGCGAAGAAACGGTCCCAGTCCCTGGCGCCATCCAGCCTGGAAAACGGCAGCCACTTGCCGGCCACCTCGCGCCCCTCGCACCGTGACACGTACAGGAGAAGAGGCAGCTGCACCCAGGGGTTGACGTGGCACTCGGAGAAGAGGTTTCCCGCGGCGTCGAGCTCGAACGCCTTGCCCAGGCAGCGCACCTCGAGCCTCTGCCCTCGCACGGTCCCGCCCACCCGCCCGGCCGCAACGGCCAGATCCACGCCGGCCATCATCTCCGAGAGCCCGGCAATCATCTGGTCGCGCCTGGCCTGCGCGTCTTTGTGCGTCTCGGCCAGCAGGCCCGAGAGTGCCTGCACGTCCTCGGGCGGAAGCGTCGGGCACCTGTCGAGCTTCATCTTGCCCTGCACGACCAGGGCGGCAAAGGCCATGCACGTGGGAGCGCCGCACTTCTTGCAGTTGGACCTGTCGAGCCTTCTCAGGATGTCCAGGACGGTCAGCTTGCCCGTCGTCTCCACGTCTGTCATGGGTCCTCGGCTCGGTGGACCGGGCTCAGGACCCGGGCTGCAAGGTCAGCTTGACACCGTCCACCTTCATGACGGTCTGGCCCTCGCTCTCGTGCGGCCACTCGTCGATCTCGAACGTGGTGGTGATGCCGAACGCACCCACCTCGAACCTGTCGCCGTCGAACTTCGTGATGGGCGCGTCGATGCTCTTGGAGCTCGCGCCCCTGGTGCGCTTGTAGGCGACCTGCCCGTGGTCGTCTATGGTCAGGTCCATGCCGTCTCCCTGCCACACGCCCGCGACCTTGCGGATGTTCTCCCACTTCTTCGCGTCGGCCTTCTTCTGGGCCTCGGCCTTTCTGGCCTGCTCGGCGCTCTCGATGCGCTTCTCGAACTCGTCCTCCACCTTCCACATCTCGTTGTTGAGCTTGTCGAGGGCCTCGGCGCGCTTCTTCTCGTCGCCCGTGGGCAGGGCCTCGTACCTGACCTCGAAGTCCTCCCTGGCCGTCGCGATCTGCTCCGCGATCCCACCCTCGGACGTCTCGGCGAGCTTCCCCAGGTCGCGCTGGTTGGTCTCGTAGATGGTCTCCTCCGTCGAGAGGCTGGTGCCGAAGCAGCAGCCCATGGCTCCCCCGGCCAGTGCCAGGACGACGGCGGCGGCCCTCGATCTCATCTCTTCCTCCTCTTGCGATGCGCTGCCGGTCCCTCTCGCGACCGGCGAACCTCTCGAAAGGCGCGTCCGGGATCTCGCCCACATGTATGCTGTCCCGGGCGTGCGCGGTCAACCCCCACGCGCCCTGGCTCGCGGCCCGGTGGCCGGGATCCGGGGACTTTGCCCTGCGCCTCGGATCTCGAACGTCGCCACGAGCGGCGCGTGGTCCGAAAGACGTTCCATCCTGCGCGGCCCGGTGGCCGGGATCCGGGGACTTTGCCCTCGCCTCAGATCTCGAACGTCGCCACGAGCGGCGTGTGATCCGAGGGACGTTCCATCCTGCGAGGCCCCAGGTCGATCCAGGCGTCCGTGCTGCGGCCGGCGAGGGGCTTGGTGGCGTGGATGTGGTCCACTCGCCACCCCAGGCCCCTGTCGAACCCCCCCTTGATGCGGTAGTCGAAGAACGTGTACTGGCCGGGCTCGGGGTGGTGCTTGCGAAAGACGTCCACGAGCCCGGTCGCGCGGATGCGCTCCATGGCCGCGCGCACCTCGGGGTTGAAGCACACGTGGCCCAGAAGCCGCTTCGGGTCGTGGACGTCCATGGGCTCTGGCGCGATGTTGATGTCGCCCAACCAGGCCATCATGGCCCGCGGCCGGATCTCGCGCGCGAACCAGGCCTCGAGCCGCTCGAGCCAGGCGAGCTTGTAGCGGTACTTGGGCGAATCCGGGTCCTGCCCCTGGGGGACGTACGTGTTGACGATCCGGATCCTGCCGATCCCGACGACCATGAACCTGGCCCTGTCGGCAGGCGGCTCGTCGAACCCGAAGCTCACCGAGGAGGGCTTTCTCAGGCTGGCGACCGCCACCCCGTTGTAGCTCTTCTCGCCGGCCATGGTCACGTGGTAGCCGAGCCTCTCGAAAGGCTCCACGGGAAAGTCCGCGTCGACCACCTTGGTCTCCTGCATGCACAGGGCGTCGGGGCGGTGCTCACAGAGCCAGCTCGTGACGATGGGCAGCCTCGTCCTCACGGAGTTGACGTTGAACGTGGCCAGGGTGAAGCGCGCCATCTGTTTCTCCCGTGGTCGGTCAATATGACCCGCCATCAGGCCCGTGCGCAACTGCGCATTGACTCGACACGCCTCTCGGGCTAGGTTTTGCACGAAGCCCCGGACAGGATCGGAGGGAAAAGATGAGAAATCTACTGGCGCTGATGGTGGTCTTCGGCATGCTCGCTGCCTGCGGACCATCCAAGGACGAGTGGCAGAAGGCGCTCGGCGACATCGACGACCTCAAGGGTCAGGTCGACCAGCTCAACAAGCTCAAGCAGGACAACGAGGCGCGCATCGCCGAGCTCGAGCAGGAGAACACCCAGCTCAAGGACGCCATCGGCAAGCTGCAGGGCGAGAAGTTCGACCTGGAGACGCTGGTGTCCAAGCTCGAGGAGGCGGAGCTGCAGGCCAAAAAGAGGCTCGAGACCTTCGAGAAGATGCTCCAGCAGTTCCAGTCGCTCATCGACGCGGGCAAGCTCAAGGTCAAGATCAAGAACGGCAAGATGGTGCTCGAGCTGCCCAGCGCGATCCTGTTCGCGTCCGGCTCGGCGAAGCTCTCCGAGGAGGGCGAGCAGACCCTGGCCGAGGTGGCCCAGGTGCTCGTCACCATCGGCGAGCGCGAGTTCCAGGTGGCGGGCCACACGGACAACGTGCCCATCAAGGGCGGCAAGTTCAGCAACAACTGGATGCTCAGCGCAGCGCGCGCGGTGAGCGTCGTCGAGTTCTTGCAGGAGCAGGGGGTCAGCCCCACGAGCCTCAGCGCTGCCGGCTACAGCGAGTTCCAGCCCGAGGCCGACAACGTGAGCGAGGACGGCAAGGCCCAGAACCGGCGCATCGAGATCGTGCTCATGCCCAACCTCTCCGAGCTGCCCAACATGTCCGCCCTCCAGGATATGCTCGACAAGTAGCGATCCTCCGGCCGTCGGCGATCCGTGCCGGGCACCTTCGACGCTCGTCCGGCACTGCCACCGGCGCCGGGCGCTCTTGCCCGGGCCTTCGCCCTCAGCCGACCCCCGACAGCTCGTCCGCAATCCTTCGCGCTGCGTCCGCAGGGCTCTTCGCGTCGCGGATGGGCCTGCCCACCACGATGTAGTTTGCGCCCTCGGCGATGGCCCGGGCAGGCGTCACGACGCGCCTCTGATCCTGGGCGCCCACGCCCTCCCAGGCCGGACGGATGCCGGGCGTCACGATGACCATGTCCTTGCCGATGACCTCGCGCACGGCCGCCGCCTCGTGCCCCGAGCACACGACCCCTGCCAGGCCGCCCTCTTTCGCCCACCTGGCCCTGGCCAGCACGAGCTCCTCGAGCGTCAAGGCGTAGCCCAGCGCCCGGGCCTGCTCGCCGGCCACGCTCGTGAGCACCGTGACTCCCAGGGCCTTCACCGGGCCTGCCTGCTCCACGGCCGTGGCCAGCGCCTCCGGCCCCTCCGAGGTGTGCACCGTCACGAACTCGACCTTGCCCGTGCTCGACGCCGAGCGCAGGGCCGCGCGCATGGTGGCGGGGATGTCGTGCACCTTGAGATCCAGGAACACCTTGGCCCTCGAGGCGACCTCGCTCACCAGATCCACTCCCGCGAGCGCGGAGCCGATGAAGAGCTCCAGCCCCACCTTGAACATGCCCACGCGCCCGCTGAGCGTGTCCGCAAGCTCGAGCGCCCTGTCTGTCTGGCCAACGTCCAGCGCGAAGATGATCCTGTCGGTCGGCTGCATGATGCCCATCTTACGGTCCAAGCCCTGCCCCTCACAAGCCCGTCCTTTCTCGCCGGATTGTGGCCCTTCGCGCCCGACTCCCGTATGATCGATGCCAGGATGCCCGGCAGGAACCATCCCGGGCTCGCCGTCCTGGCGATCCTCTGGGCCGCGTGCAACGACTGCACGTGCACCTCGGGCCCGCCGATCGCCGGCCAGGCGGGCGAAGGCCCCTACCCCGTGGTCCACGTGGTGGACGGCGACACCATCCACGTGCGCGTCCGGTCGGCCGTGCGCAAGATCCGCTTCGTGTGCATCGACACGCCCGAGGTGTCGGGGCCCAGGCGCACGCCGCTCGGCGACCAGGCGACCGCTGCTTTGGCCAGGCTCATCGGCGCGAGCGACGTCTACATCCAGCGCGACGACACCCACGAGGACATGGACCGCCATGGCCGGCTCCTGCGCCACGTGTTTCTCGAGCAGGGCACCCACCTGAACGTCGAGATGGTGGCCGGAGGGTGGAGCGCGTACTACACGAAGTACGGCCACTGCCACCGCTACCGGGCCGCCTTCGAGAAGGCCCAGGACGAGGCCTCCCGAGCCGGCTTTGGCATCTGGGCCCACCCGTCCTTCTTGCACGGCGGGTATCTGGACAATTCCAGGGGCAACAGGGACAGATGACGCCGGATCGGTGCCAACCACCCGATATCATGCGGTAAATGGCGACAGCCGGTCCTGCGGCCAGATGCAGAATCAGACATGGATGGTACGGCATTTTTCTCTTGATTCCGGGACCGTGTTGAACGAATGTCTGTCATTCACCTTGGTGTGAAAGGAGAAAAGGATCATGAAGACAGCAGCATATGCCATCGTCGCACTGTTCGTTTCCATCGGGCTCGCGGCCTGCGGGCCCAAGGCCACGGAGCCGGCCCCCGAGAACGCCGGCGACGAGGCAGCCGTCGTGGAGGACGAGGGCGAGGGCAGCGAGGTCGAGGCCACCACGGACGAGGACGAGGGCGGCGAGGAGGACGAGGTCGACGAGGAGATGGGCGAGGATTAGGCCTTTTCTCCATCCCCTGGCCCACCCCACCTCTCCGGCAGCACGCCACGCTTCGAGATCACCCTACCCGGGACGCTCCCACGCGTATCTCGCCCACCGGGTGGATCGTGAACGACGGGTCAATCTCCTGGTAGGACAGAACTGCCACCCGCGGGTGATCCACGTCGATGAGCCTTCTCAGAAAACGCCTCACGTCCGACTGGGTCACGAGCACGGGCACGCGCGTGGACGTGACCGGAAAGCCTCGCACCTCCCTGCCGACGGCCTCGATGATGTCCCTGCCTATCTCCGGGTCCAGCGCCAGGAAGGAGCCCTGCTCGGTCGCGTGCACCGAGGCGCGGATGGCCTCCTCGACGGGGGTCGACACCACGAACACGTCGATGCCACGGCCGTCGGCGCCCGCGTGCCGGGCGCTGATGGGCCGCGACAGGGCCGCGCGCACGAGCTCGGTGAGTGCCACGGGATCGCGCTGCGTGGCCGTCCAGCGGGCCATGGTGCCCAGGATACGGGCCATGTGCCTGAGGCTCACGCCCTCCTCGACGAGCCTCGAGCACACGTCCGCGAGCAGCCTGAGCTCCACGGGCTTGGGCACGCTGGTGCGCACGAGCGCCGGGTCCGTGACCTCGAGCGCGTCCAGCAGATCCTGCACCTGCTGCACGCCCACGAGCTCTCCCGCGTGCTCGCGTGCCGTCTGCTCCATGAACGAGGCCACGTACCCGGCCGGGCTTTGCACCCTGCACCCGAACGCGGCCGCCCGGCCCTCGAGCGTGGCGTCGATCCACCCGCCCTGTCGGCCTGACACGGGATCCGGCCCCTCGAGCACGTCGAGTCCGCCGTCTCGAAGCTGCACGGGGTCCATGCAGCAGAACACGCGCCCTGCCGGCACCCTGCCCGACGCGGCCCGCACCTCGTTGACGAGGACGGCGAAGTCCGCGCCGGCCGGCTCTCCCACGCGCACGCGCACCGCGGGCAGCTTGAGGCCCAGCTCCTCGAAAAGCCGCTCGCGCAGGGCAGGCACCTCGCGCCGGAGCTCCTCGGCGCCCTCTCCCTTGCCCGCGATGCTCTCCGACACGTCCAGCACGATGGGCGAGAGCAGCGGCCCCGGCTCCTTGGCCCTGGCCGGCTCGGGCGCCCTGTCGCGCTCCCCCCTGGCCCTGCGCGCCAGGCTCTTCACGGCCACCTTCAGCCCTGCCCCGCGGTCCAGCGTGAAGGCCACGAAGCCCATCACCAGGCCAAGGAGCACGAACGGCCCCGTGGGCATCCCCGGCACGAGGCCCAGGCCCACGAGCAGCACGGACGTGATCTTGAGCGCCCTGGGCTCTGCCAAAAGCTGGCGCCCCACCTCCGCTCCCAGGTGCGAGCCCGCCTCCTCGCTGGCCACCCGCGTGATGAGGAACCCCGCGCTGGTCGAGAGCACGAGCGCCGGGATCTGGCTCACCAGCCCGTCGCCGATGGTCAGCACGGTGTAGGTCCTCAAGGCCTCCGTCGCGCTCATGTCCATCTGCCACACGCCCACCACGAGCCCGGCGATGATGTTCACGGCGGTGATGCATATGCCCGCGATGGCATCGCCCTTCACGAACTTCATGGCGCCATCCATGGCGCCGTAGAACTGGCTCTCGCGCTCGAGCTTGCGGCGAAGCTCCCTCGCCCTGGCCGAGTCGATGAGCCCCGAGCGCACGTCCGCGTCGATGCTCATC
>JBFYZU010000124.1:0-4682 GCA_041309365.1 Myxococcota bacterium | reverse complement strand
GGTCAATGCGGATGCCGTCACCGTTCCAGTCCGTGCCGCCGGCCGTCCGGAAGATCCGGTTGTACTGGATGTGCACGTTGGTGCGTGCGCCGGCGCCGGAGAGCCCAACGGCTCCGATGTCCTTGACGCTCCCGTTTGGCCCATAGAGCGTGAAGCCATCGACCGTGACATCCGGAGACTGGATGAGCACAGCCTGATGTGTGTCGAGGTTGTCGGTGTGGATCTCAGCCTCAGTCACGCGCGTCCCGGTGTTCGGATCGACGCCCGCGTTCGGACCGCGCAGGTTGACGGCCCTGTCAATGACGACCTGCTCGGTGTAGGTGCCGTCCAGCACGTTGACGGTGCTGCCCGACACGAGATTGACACCTTCCTGGATGTATCCGGTCGTCCCCGCCCGAGGACTGTCGCCGTCGACCCACAAGGTGGAGCGGTCGCCCTCGAAGCCTGGATTGAGGAGTGTCCCGCCCCCGAGCCATGGGCTGTAGTCAGCGCCGGCTCCGGCGTTTGCCTTCGCCCGAACCGTCGCTGCGTCGGTTGTCCCCCACCAGTTGCCGGAGGCGTTGACGGTCTCGGTGACGGTGACTGTGTCTACCCTGAGGCTGTAGATGCCACTTGAAGAGAGATCGTTCTCGGAGATGACCACCCGCTGGGTGGCGATGGTGTCCTTCGCGACAGTGATCCCGGAGTCGCCGCTGCCGGTGATCCTGTTCCCGGTGATGGTTATGTCCTGCCCCTTGACGTTGACGCCGTAGCGAGTGGAATTCGTGATGTCGTTCCCGCTGATGGTCAGGAATGTAGTAGCGCCCCAGGCGGACACCCCATCACGGTTCCCGTTGAGCGTATTTCCGCTCAGCGTGGCGTGGGTCCAGCTGCTGCCTCCAACGCCCCTGCCGGAGAAGCCGCTGGCCACGTTGTCGGAGACGGTCACGGTCGTGCAGCTCGTCATGTAGACGCCCTGCATGTCCGGCTGAGCAGCCGAGCCCACCGCGAACACGTTGCCATGGATAGTGACATTGGAGGTAGCGTTGGGCTGCAGTGCTACACCAGTCTTATTGACAGTCACGTCATTCTGACTAAACGTGATGTCATCTCCCCCCTTGTGGATGAGACCGTACATTCCGATGATGATGTTGTTCGTGGCGCCGAAGCTGCTGGCCCAGCAGCAGAGCACGGATGTGTCAGCCGTTGTGTTGGTCTCGTCCCCTTTGAGCGTGAAGCCGTCAACGGAGGTGCCCGTCGCAGTAGCGGTCACCTTGACTAGGACGTCAGGATTGGGCGTCCCGGTGCCGACCTCGGTGATGATGCTCTCCAGCAAGGGGTCCGTCCTGACGCCCGCCGGCGTTGGATCCACACCGTACTGGGCGCCGCGCAGATCGAGCGACTTCGTGATGGCCAGCCGCTCGGGATAGAGCCCCGGCCCCACGTTGACCGTGCCGCCGTCGGCGACGACTGCGATCGCCTCGTTCACGGTCGCGAACGCGTCATAACCCCAGGCATGACCGCCGCAGTCGCTCGGCCCGGTCCAGGAGTCGTCGACCCACACTTCGTCCGGGTGCGCCATCGCGATGAAGACATTGTTCCCGAACCCGGCATGCGCGTATTCCTCGGCCCTGAAGAGAATCTCGCCTGCGGGCCCCTCCCAGTTGTGGTTGCCGTAGGCGTACTTGAAGTCCGTCCCGCCGTTGCCGAGAAGGTTCGACACAAGCAGGCCGGCCGAGTCATAGACACCGAGACCCGTCGCGCTCCAGCCCAGCTCCGACCGAAGCGCCAGGATCATGTCATCGGACTTGCCGCTGTAGCATGCCCAATACCCGGGCACCGTCCGGAGAGAGGGATCGCCGAACCCCGATGTGTTCTCCGTCCAGCTCCCACCCGAGTACTGGCTGTAGATGCTCCCCTGCGCGTAAGAGGCCTGCGTCGAGTAGTAGGCGACGCGATCTCCGCCGTAGTTCGACGACGGGTCGAGGTTCTTGTCGAGGGAGCTGATCGTCGTCGATGGATAGACCCCATCGAACAGCAGGACTCGGTCGCTCCCACTACCGTAGGCCGAGCCCACAACGATCCTGTCGTCGTACTGGCCAAGGAACGCCGGGTTCGTGGCGTCCAGGCCGTTAGTGTCAAGAGTCGGATCGTAGATGGTAGCGAGCGACGACGTGGACAGGTCGTAGGTCTTCACGAGGTTCGCGCTCGTGCCGTGTACCTCAAGGAACATCAGGAGGTCCGGATTGGTCCTCGACCACGACACCATGGTGTTGTAGGCGACGTCCCCCGTCCCCCCGGTGCTGGTGAGCTGCTGGAAGCCCGAGATGGTCTGAGTGACCTTGTCGTAGTCCATTACCCAGATTTCAGCCGATTGGATCACGGCGCCGATCGAGTTCTTCGCCACGA
This sequence comes from Myxococcota bacterium, assembly GCA_041309365.1. Lineage (GTDB taxonomy): Bacteria > Myxococcota_A > Polyangia > DRWM01 > DRWM01 > JAFDER01. The sequence goes on along the minus strand of JBFYZU010000124.1, from coordinate 2,294 downwards.
CTGCGATCCTGGTTCCGTCGCTGTTGAACGACGGCTGCACGAAGTAGTACCCGTTCGGGAAGGCCTGGCTGTCACCGTAGGCGTTGTCCGTGAGCCCCACGATGATGTAGTCCGGGTCGTGATTCGGGAACATGTCCCCGCTTGGCACGCCCCGGTCCATGCTCGAGATGACGGCATCGTCGCCGCCTCTCTGGACGTTCTCGACGGCGAACGCCGCCGCATCACCGGCCAGCGCTCCCAGAACCAGCGCGACCGCCAACACCCAACTCATGCTCTTCATCGCCACGCCTCCCCTTCTCTCCTCCAGAAACACGGCAGCCCGCACACGATCGCGCCGACGAGGATTGCAATGGCCGCGACCACGACCAGACCGCAGTCCACGCAGCGCCTCATTCACTCTCTCCACAATTGACACCTGCCCGCCACGTGTGTACCTTGCAGAGCGAAAGGGCGGGGCACCCAGATCCGTACGGACCCGGGCGCATCCCGTTCTTACCGGGCGGTCGGACTGGGCTGCAATCCACTCCCGACCGCCCGTGTCTATGTCGTTCAGGTACTGCTATCGCGGCACCGATCGCACGCGGTTGCGACCGGCCCAGGCTCGATCACGCCCAGCCAGGGGGCGCATTGGACAAACACCGCACAGCATACAGCATCCGATAAGGTAATGCAAGAATGATTCTTGCTTTCTGGTAGACTCGTTGTCTAAAGTGGCTCACCGGTCAGATTCTTGGTACTTGCGTACCTCTCATGGATAGGCCTGTTACAAGGTTGTCACAGCGCTTCTTGACGTGTCAAGGATAGCAGATGGCCCGAGCTCTATAGCCCGGGCCATCTGTCTTCCTTGCTGAACTTGGATTCGCTCGCCCCTACTCCTTCACGGCGGGCTCCTTCCGTTCCACCATGCTGATGCACCCGCTCACGGGGCAGACCGTCCGGCAGAACCCGCACCCGATGCACTTCTCGTCGTCCGGGACGGGCACGCGCTCGAGATCCGAACCCCGCCGTTCCTCCGTGAACGAGAGCGCCTGATGCCCGCCGTCGCGGCACGCGATGACACACGCCCCGCACCCGACGCAGAGGCCCTCGTCCACCGACGCGACGACCTTGTGCTCGCGGGACAGCGCCTCGTGCGCCACGAGGTTCGGCAGTCCGCGCCCCACCAGATCAGCCGGCGACGCCAGGCCCTTGTCCTCGAGGTACAGCGACATGCCCTCGATGAGTTCCTCGACGATGTCATACCCGTAGCGCATGACCGCGCTGCACACCTGGACTGTCCCGGCGCCGGCAAGCAGGAACTCGACGGCGTCCTCCCACGTGACAACGCCGCCCACACCGGACACGGGGATTCCCACGTCCTTCGCCACTTCCGCGACGAACCGGAGCGCGATCGGCTTGATGGCCGGACCGGAGTACCCGCCCATCGTCGAGCGGCCATAGACGTCGGGCCTCGGGACGAACGTATCCAGATCGAATCCAAGGAGGCTCTTCACCGTGTTGATGCACGTCACGCCCGCCGCCCCGGCCTCCTTGACCTTCTGGGCGATGGGCCGCATGTCGGTGACATTAGGCGTGAGCTTGATGAGGACCGGTATCTTGACCGCCTCCGCCACCCACTTGGCGCGCTCGTACGTGAGCTCCGCGCTCTGGCCGACCGCCGACCCCATCCCCCGCTCCGGCATCCCGTGCGGGCACGAGAAGCTGCACTCGATCATGTCGGCGCCGGCACCCTCGACGCGACGGGCGATCTCCTTCCACTCCGCCTCAGTGCTCGCCATCATGCTCACGATCACGACGCGGTCGGGGTATCGCTTCTTGATGTCGGTGACCTCGGGCAGGACCTCGTTGAGCTTCCTGTTGGATATGAGGTCGATGTTCTCGAGGCCGATGAGGTTCTTGTCCTCGTAGCGGAGACCGTCCATCATCGGCGAGACGAGGTTGACCTCGACATGCTCGAGCCCGAGGGTCTTGACGACCGCTCCGCCCCAGCCCGCGTCGAACCCGCGCGCGATCATCTCGCCGCTGTCGGTCGGCGGGGCCGCCGCGAGCACGAACGGGTTCGGGAACCGGACGCCGCAGAAGTCGACAGCGAGGTTGACCTTGCTCATCGGCGTCCTCCATTCAGATACGCCTCGATCGCCTGGGCCGCCTTCTTCCCCTCGGCGACCGCCTGGACGACGGTGGCGCCGCCGCTCGTGACGTCCCCACCAGCGAAGACGCCCTTGACCGAGGTCGTCATCGCCTCGGGGTCAACGACCACGAGGCCGCGGCCGCCGGTCGCGAGCCCCGCGAAC
>JBFYZU010000123.1:0-20566 GCA_041309365.1 Myxococcota bacterium | reverse complement strand
TCCACTGGGGCGGGTCGGGAGACGACTTCGTGAGGCCCGGCATCACGGACGTGACCATCGCGCGAAACGAGTTCGACCACGTCGGGTTTCGCGACAACGAACAGGGCGCAGTGGGCATGGGCCTCGGCCTCGCCGACCACATGCTCTTCGAGGGCAACCACGTGCACCACATCGCCCACAACGGCGTGCACTTCTCCCGGGGCAAGACCAGGTCGGAGGCGGACTTCGACATCCCGGCCGAGGACATCCTCACGGGCGACATCCTGGTGCGTGGCAACCTGTTCGAGGACTGCGTCCAGAACGCCACGGACGCGGGGGGTCTCAAGTTCTGGGGGGCCACGTCCGACCGCACCCACGTGTTTCGCGACGTGCTGGTCACGGGCAACGTGTCCAGAAACAACGTGGGGTGGGCCTGGGTGTCCGAGCAGCGGCACAACTGGACGTACCGAGGCATGGGCGGGATGGGCTACTACATCGACTACGCCAGCGGCATCCACTTCTTTCGCAACATCGCCCACGCCAACGGCCTGGCGGGGTTCATGGCCAGCGGCAGCTGGATGGACCAGCAGGTGGTCCTGGCCAACAACACCTTCTCCGACAGCCCCATCGGCCACACAATGGGCGTTCGCGGGGCCTTCTCGGACGAGGCCGTGGGCCTGGACGTCCTCAACTCGATCTTCCTGCACACGGCCCGGTTCGCCCACTCGTTCGGAGACGAGCGCATCGTGGCGGGCGACGTGAGCATCGACCACGACATCTACCACCTGTGCGGCTGGGAGGAGTGGCAGTACCACACTCCCGGCATCATGTCCGGACACGTGGACTCGACGGGCTACAGGGAGCTTCCCACCCTCGAGGACGTGCGCGCCGAGCTGGGCTTCGAGACGAACGGCGTCGAGGGCGATCCCATGCTCGCCGATTACGACCCCACGGACACCGGCGGGTCGTGGCAGGACTTCCGCCTGACACCCGAGAGCGATCTGGCCATCGACACGGGTGCGCCCCTTCCCGCCTCGCTCGCGACCCTGCTCGAGAGGTTCGGCATGGACTCCGGGCAGAAGGGCGAAGCCCTGGACAGGGGCGCCATCGAGCTGGACCCCGCGGACCCGGATGCCCCCTTCGTCATCGACGTGGGCCCCACGGACGGATCCGCGGACATCGTCACACCCTGGGACCCGGACTACGAGGACCCCGACTCCATCCCCCCCGATGGCGAGGCCAGGGGGTGCGGCTGCGAAATGGTCCACTGACGAGTGTGACGTGGCTCACGGCCCGGCGGATGGCTTCCCGGCAGGGGGTATCAGTCGCCGATGACGGGCCAGCCGTCTGGCCTGGGTGGGAGGGGCGCTATCCAGGGGCAGGACGAGTCGTGCTGGCACAGGGCGAAGGAGAGCTCGGTGCCGTCGGTGGAGAAGTAGAGCGCGATCTGGTTCACGAGGTAGGTGTTGATGTCGAACACGAGCGCGGGATCGGGGATGTAGAACCCGTGCTCGCCGTCCGGGAAGATGATGGGGAACAGGCCCGCGCTCACGCCGTCGGGGCAGGTGACCTTCTCCACCCACGTGCGGCCGCCCTCGTTGACGGTCTCGACGTCGCAGTCGAGCAGGGCGGACGCGAGGAGATCGTCGGGCACCGAGGGCCTCCACAGGCGCAGCGGGTCTGCCGGGTAGGGCGACTCGTAACCGTCCGTGTCCAGATCGAGATCGTCCGGGTCGAACAGGATGGGGCACGGATCGGTGTCGCAGCGGCCCGAGGCGTCGTCCGGGTAGGAGCGCCCGTACTGCTCCACGCCCTCGAGCACCCAGTTGTCCACGAGGAGCTGGTTGGGGGTCTTGCCGTAGCGCGGGTCCACGTTCGAAAAGTCCAGGATGCCTGCCGCGCGCATCTGCGCGGCGGCCGTGTTGATGGGCACGACCCTGTCTCCCGCCGTTCCGATCACCAGAGCGTTGGTGTGGTGCTCCCCCAACCCGGGGTACTCGATGGGCTCGAGGTAGTAGTGCGGCGCGTAGTTGATGGGGTCGCCGGCCTCGAGCGCGATCTGGGCCAGGCTCAGGAGCCTGCGCATCTCTGGGGTGTTGCGGTCGATTCCGTAGCCCTCCGTGGGAGCCACGAGAGTCTCGCCCGAGGTCCAGCTCAAGAACTGGTAAACGGCGTCCACCTCGAACGTGTCCACCACATGCACGGGGTCGGCCCCGGTGAGGGGCTCGCAGGTGTCCGTCCTGGGCACGTCCCCCTGCGCGAAGATGCTCAATCGTATGCGGTTGCCCTGGTCCGAGGGCAACGAGATCCTGACGAGGCCTCCGGGCCGGAACATGGCGCACTTCATCTCGCCGTTGTCCAGGTTCTCGGCCACGAGCACGTTGCCCTCGGTCGCGATCACGGGGTCGAGGCACGCGAACTCCACCCTCGTGTCGTCGTTCACGTCGGGGATCATGAAGCGGGTGGACACCTGCCCTGCCTCGCAGGCCGTGTCGTGATCGTCCACCATGGTCTCGCTCACGGGCGCGGTCACGATGAGCGGGGACATGATGCGCAAAACAACGGCGCGTCTCACGCCGCCGTTGTCGTCGCGCACCGCGATGTCGCTCAGCCCCCCGCCCCCGGACGTGGGCGCGATGGCCCGGATCGACGGATCGAGACCGCCCATGAGCGCGGACATGATCCCGCCGAGGCTCTGGCCCCACACGTAGTACTTGCCGTCCGGCCCACCCATGTCCACCACGCCGTCCGCGTTGAAGTCGCCTGCCAGCTCCACCGTGCCGTCACCGTCGAAGTCGCCCACGAGCCTGTTCTCGTCCGGGTGGTCCGTGTCGTCTTCCCAGTCCTCGTAGTCCCAGCGCTCGTCGGCCACGCCGTCGCCGTCGTGGTCCACCGGGCCCGCGAGACGCTCGCCGTCGAAGGACCTCAGGATGCGGATCATGGCGAAGTGATCCAGGGCGCTCTGCCGGACCACGTCTCGCGTGTGCATGATGTACGAGGTCCAGAAGTCGCCGCCGGACTCCTTGGAGCCGTCCCTGTCCGGGTCGAGGGCGCGGTCGTCGGTGAGAGCGTCGCCGGCCGGGGCCAGGTCGTTGGTCTGGAACACGGACCTGACCGTGTCAATTATGAACTATTCTAACCCGAGGCGGTGGTGAACGCATTTCACCGCGACGGTGGCGAACCCGAAGCGCGCCATGGTCCCCGCGAACCCGAACACCTCCAGGTTGAACGACGTGTAGCCGTGGCCGTAGAAGACCACCGGGAACGGCTCACCTGGCTCGGGCCTGTACGCCTCCTTGGGGACAGTGATGAACACGGAGACCCATCCCGGAGACTGCTCGCCCTGGCCCGTGACGTGGTTCATCTTCCACACGCCCTCGTCGTCGTGCACGACGTCGAGCCGGCCGTTGCCGTTCTCGTCCTCGCCCCTGTCGAGGTGTCCGTCACCGTCGGTATCCTCGCCCTCGTCGATGCGATCGTTGAAGTTCGTGTCCTCGGAGACGTCGAGCCGGCCGTCGCCGTCCAGGTCCTCGGACTGCCAGCGCGCCTGCTCGACACCGTCGCCGTTCGAGTCCAGGAAGTTGGGGCTGTAGTAGTGACCGACGATGGCGTAGTCCACGAACAGGAAGGTGTCGAGGAGCGCGTTCACGTCCTCGGGATCCTCGGTGAGCAGGGTCTCCGCGTACGTTCCCAGGATGGGGGCGAGGTCCTCGATCTTCAGTGTGAAGAGGTTCGCGGGAAGATCGCAGGTCCCCGTGCCGAAGGGGTTGCAGCCCCAGAGCTGGTTGGCCACGAGATCCGGGGGGTACTGCTCCGAGAGCCTCGAGAAGGGCCCTTCGCCGTAGAGCCCGCGCCGCAGCGCCTTGAGGTCTGCCGTGACGCTCTGCGTCGTGAACGTCCAGGCGAAGCGGACGTCGGCCATGCCGATCCCCCCGAACGTGTCGGGGTCGGCGGCGAGCACCTCGGCCAGAGGCTCGAGGTCCGCGGTCTGCTCCACGTGGTTGATCGAGGGGAACGGTGATCGCACCGGCCTGCGTGCGTCGTCGGTGAGCCTGTCGGTGAGGATCACGGCGTAGGTCGTGGTCTCGCGCAAGGGAAGGAGCGGCCTCATGAGGAGGGTGTTCGACTCGAATTCGTAGCCCGTGTAGAGCCCGTCGGCCGCGTCCGACCCCTCGGGCCACTCGTTGGGCCGGCCGAGCCTCCCGTCGCCGTTGAGATCCTCGGCCGGGTCGGGCTGGCCGTCGCCGTCGATGTCCGGCTCCTCCACTTCCTCGAACACGATGTTCGTGGAGCCCTGACGCGTGTCGTTGTCGTAGAAGGAGTCGGTCCTCACGACACTCAGCGGGAAGTGGCCCTGCCCTATGTCGACGGGCATGGCCCTGCCGAAGGTCGGCGATCCGCGCGTCACGTCCACCACGTAGAGCACGTCGTCATCGAAGGCGAAGTCGCCGCGGGGGTGGCGCGCCACGAGGTTGTCGATGTCGAGGCAGATGCCGTCCGGCTCTCCTTCGCACTCGAAAGCCACGGAGATGGGCGAGTACGTGCCCCAGCCGTCGAGCCAGTCGAGCTGGGTCCTGATGCCGGACTCCATGCCCGTGGTGGCCACGTGGCTCGCGTTGAGCCTGCGGCCCGTGGGCGAGCCGGGGTCGGGCCGCGTGGCAAGGTCGTTGGGGAGAGGCACCTCGGGGAGCGGGCGCGCGAACAGATCGAACTTGACGATCGGCCCGTCGCCTCCGGTGTCCTGCCCGATCCCCTCGGGAAGTCCCCCACCCTCGCAGGACCCGGCACAGACCGTCACGAACACTATCGACGGCACGAGGAACCTGGCACGGACGGGAAGCGATCCAGAAAGGCACTCGGTCACGAGAGCTGCTCTCATTCTCTTCACCTCAATACGAGCGGGCCCATCGGGTGTCGGGGCCGCCGGGTTTCAAGAGTGTAAGGCACACTGCATTTTTCATCAAACGATCGGAATTGTGAGACTGGGCGTAGTCTTGATAAGCCCTATAGGATCCGCAGTCATCGGGGCAAGGGAGAATCCGGCATGGACAGTGGTCGCTACAGCCTGTAGGTAACGCGATAGGCGGACGCGGCACCGGGCGGCGCTTCGGTCATGGCATCGAAGCCCACGGGGGCTGCCGAGGCATCGACCAGGGCAGCCTCGCGGACGGCGCCGGTCACGAGTATCTCCCAGGGGCCGGCCGTGTCCTCTCCCAGCTTGGCCGCGGCGTTGACCTCTGCCCCGAACACCTCGTGCTCTCCCACCCGCAGCATCCGGCCGTAGCCCAGCCCGATGCACAGGAGGACCTTCTCCGCCTCCTCTCGGCCCACGTTGTAGTCGCGCACGGTGCGCTGCATGGCCACCGAGCACATGAGAGCCCTGGGAGCGCTGCGGAAGATGACCAGCGCGCTGTCGCCCTCGGTCTTGAGCAGGATGCCGTCGTGTTCCTCGATGCAGGGCACCAGGATGCGGTGGGACTCCTGGATGATCTGCAAGAAGTGGATGATGCCGAACTCGGCGACCCGGCGCGAGAAGCCCGCGAGGTCGGTAAACATCACAGCCCAGGTCTCACCGAACAGATCCCATATGCGAGCATCGATGCGCTCCTTGTCCGCACCCGGCCTGAGGCGCTCCTCGATGAGGCTCTCGAGCCTCTCCTGGGCTGCATCGGTGGCTATCCGTCCTGTTCTCGACATGTCGCATTTATATCCACAGGCGAGGGAAGGCACAATGGCGCAACCAGGGTGAAGGGGCGTCCGTGGGCGAAGAGGTCCCCGGTTCGACGAGGTGTCAGCGATCGGCGGCGCGAATGGTGGTCAAAGCGGCCACGGGCGAGCTCTTGAGAGTGAAGGCACCGGTGGGGCAGCACTCCACGATCTTCACGAGGCCATCGAAGCTCACCTGGCCCAGGCTACGGCGCAAAGGAGGCGAGATGCGCGCCGAGAACCCCCGGCCCACGAAGCCCAGTGCGGGAACTCCGAGCACCTCGTCGCACATGCGTACGCAGATGCCACACAGGATGCACTTGCCCGGCTCGAAGCGGATGTCGGGGTGCGAGTCGTCCACGGAGAAGTCGCGGTGCGCTCCCGCGAACCGCGAGGGGTCCACCCCATAGGTCTCGGTGAGCTTGCGCAGGGTGCAGTCGTTGACGGCACGGCACCCGCAGGCCAGGCAGCGCTTGGCCTCCTCGATGCCCGACTCCGGCTCGAAGCCCTTCTCCACCTCGTGAAACGTCGTGCGGCGCTCCTCCATCTCTATGAGAGGCATCTTCACACGATCGCGGGGCTTCTCGTCGCCGAAGATGTCGCGAGGCAGGTCCTTCCAGCTGCCCATGGAGGCGTTGTAGATGGCAGGGTCGCCGGTCACCTCGCGGCCGTCGAGGAACTGGTCGATGCTCACGGCGGCCAGGCGGCCGTGGGCCGCGGCGCGCACGGCGATGTCGGGGCCCAGGACGGCGTCCCCACCCGAGAACACACCGGGCAGGCTGGTCTGCATGGTCCTGTCGTCGACCACCGGCGTGCCCCAGCGCGACAGGGCAGGACCGGCCTCGCCGAGGCAGGACGCGTCGACGCCCTGGCCGATGGCCGCGATCACGTTGTCCACCTCGATGACGTACTCGCTGCCCGCTTTCGGCACGGGGCGACGACGGCCCGAGGCGTCGGGCTCGCCCAGCTCCATCTCGATGCAGGTGACGGCCAGCGCGTCGCCCTTCTTCTCGACCTTCACGGGAGCGGCCAGGATCCGGATCTGCACTCCCTCTTCCTGGGCCTCGTCTATCTCGTACTCGAAGGCCGGCATCTCCTGGCGCGAGCGACGGTACAGGATGAACACCTTCTCGGCTCCCAGGCGCACCGACGTGCGAGAGGCGTCGATGGCCGTGTTCCCGCCGCCCACCACCATCACGCGTTTGCCCACGCTGGTCCTGGTCAAAGCGGAGGCGTCGTGCAAAAAGTCGAGGGCGGAGAGCACTCCGGGCAGATCCTCGCCAGCGCAGCCGAGCTTCGATGCCCGCTGCGCGCCGATGGCGATGAACAGGGCGTCGTGCCTCTTTCGCAGCTCGTCGAAGGTGATGTCCTTTCCGAGGCGCGTGTTGTAGACGAACCTGGCGCCCATCTTCTCGACCACCGCCACCTCGCCGTCGATGACGTCGCGCGGCAGCCTGAACGCCGGGATGCCCCAGCGCATCATGCCGCCGGGCCTGTCGTGCATCTCGTAGACAGTGACCGCGTGTCCCTTGATGCGCAGAAAGTAGGCGGCCGCGATGCCCGCGGGGCCAGCACCGACAATGCCCACGCTCTTGCCCGACTCCGGGGCCTGCACCGGTCGGTAGCTTTTCCCGACATCCAGGGCTGGGTCGGCGGCGAAGCGCTTGAGGTTGCAGATGGCCACGGGACGGTCCAGGGCGTTGCGCCTGCACGCTCCCTCGCAGGGTCGCGGGCACACTCGGCCCAGCGAGGACGGCATGGGCATGGACTGCTTGATGAGCGCCTCGGCGCCCGAGAGATCGCGCTTCGAGAGCAGGTTGAGGAACCCCGGGATGTCCACGTGACACGGGCACTCGCTCATGCAAGGGCCGAAACAGTCGCCCACGTGGTCCGAGAGCAGGAGCTCGAGGCACATCTTGCGCGCACCGCGGATGTCGTCCGAGTCCGTCGTGACCTTCATGCCCTCGGCCACGGGGGTGGCGCAGGAAGGCGAGAGGTTCGGGCGGCCCTCCACCTGCACCACGCAGATGAAGCACGAGCCGAACGGCTTGAGCGCCTCGTGATGGCACAAAGTCGGAATGTGGATTCCCATCGAGCGCGCCGCATCGAGGATGGTGGTGCCCTGCTCCACCTCGGTCTTCTTGCCGTCTATCGTCAGGTTGACCTTGCTCACGTCGTCCTCCTCAGGCCACGGCCACGGCGTCGTACATGCACTTGTCGCGGCACACACCGCAGCGGATGCACTTCTCGGCGTCGATGACGTGCTTCTTCTTCTTCTCTCCCGTGATGCAGTTCGTGGGGCACGCCTTGACGCAGGCGCGACACCCGTTGCACTCGTCGGTGATCACGAAGGTGGTCAGGCTCGCGCAGCGACCCGCCCTGCAGCGGTGATCACGAATGTGCTCCTCGTACTCGTCGCGAAAGTACTTGAGCGTGGTGAGCACCGGGTTGGGCGCCGTCTGGCCGAGTCCGCACAGGCTCGTGCGCTTTATCCGGTCCGCCAGCTCCATGAGAAGATCGAGCTCCTCCATCCGGGCCTTGCCCTCGGTGATGCGCGTGAGGATCTCGAGCATGCGCTTCGTTCCTACCCGGCAGAACGTGAACTTTCCGCAGGACTCGTTCTGCGTGAACTGGAGGAAGAACCGGGCGATGTCCACCATGCAGGAGGTGTCGTCCATGACAACGAGGCCGCCCGAGCCCATGATGGCGCCGGTCTTGGTCACCTCGTCGTAATCGATGCGCGTGTCGTGAAGGGACTCCGGGATGCACCCGCCGCTAGGCCCGCCCATCTGCACGGCCTTGATGGTACGACCCTTGCCCACTGTACCGCCCGCCACGTCGTTGACGATCTCGCGGATGGTGATGCCCATGGGCACCTCCACGAGACCGCCCCGCTTCACGCGACCGGCCAGGGCGAAGACCTTGCTGCCCTTGCTCTTCTCGGTGCCGTAGGCCGCGAAGGCCTCTCCGCCGTTCACGATGATCCAGGGCACGTTGGCGAAGGTTTCCACGTTGTTGATGTCCGTGGGCTTGTACCAGAGCCCGGCCTGGGCCGGGAACGGAGGCCGGAAGCGGGGCATGCCTCTCTGGCCCATGACGGAGTTCAAAAGCGCCGTCTCCTCACCGCACACGAACGCGCCCGCCCCTTCCTTGACCTTGACGTGGAAGCTGAAGCCCTCGTCGTTCAGGGGGGCATCGAGGATGCCCTTCTTCACGGCCTGCCCGATGGCGATGCCCAGGCGTTTGACGGCCAGCGGGTACTCGGCCCGGCAGTAGACAACGCCCTCGGTGGCGCCCACGGCGTAGGCGCACACGAGCATGCCCTCGAGCACGCTGTGCGGATCGCCCTCTATGGTGGAGCGGTCCATGAACGCTCCCGGATCTCCCTCGTCCGCGTTGCACACCACGTACTTGGGCGTGCCCTCGGCCTTGCGCACGAAGTCCCACTTCATGCCCGTGGGGAAGCCACCGCCCCCTCGCCCGCGCAGGCCCGACTTCTTGATCTCGTCGATGACCCACTCGGGCCCGTTCTTCATGGCCAGCCTGATGGCCTGGTAGCCCCCGGCGCCCACGTAGTCCTCGATGTTCTCGGGGTCGATGACGCCGCAGTTGCGCAGCACGATGCGCACCTGCTTCTTGTAGTATTCCGCGTCTCCGCTCCCGGGAGACACGAGGTCCACGAGCAGCTTCTCGACGGGCTTGCCTTCCACCAGGTGCTCATCGACGATGCGCTGGGCCTTCTTCTCGTCCACCTTGCGGTACATGAACCGCTGGCCATCCTCGTGGATGACCTCCACGATGGGCTCGAGGTAGCACATGCCGACGCAGCTCGTGATGCCCAGCCTCACGGGCAGGCTCTTCTCGGCCAGCTGGGCCTTGATGTGGTCGTAGGTCTTGCGCGCGCCCGCGGCGACCCCGCAGGAGCCCAGCCCCACGACCACTTCCTTGACCGCGCTCGATTGTGTTGCGCTCATTTGCACGAACCTTTCTTGAAACGCTTCTCCTGCCGGGCCGGCCGCGTCGGTCGCCCCAGCGCGCGACAGCTAGGTCCTGTCGCGGTGCTCCTTGATCACTTCCACGACCTTACCCCGATCGAGCTTACCGAACGTGTCGTCGTCGACCATGATGACGGGAGCGAGACTACAGCAGCCCAGGCAGGCCACTGACTCCAGCGTGTACTTCATGTCCGCCGTGTTGCCTCCGTCCTCGACCTCGAGATAGTCCTCGAGCGCCTCGGAGATGTTCTTGGCCCCGATGACGTGGCAGGCCGTCCCGTGGCAGATCTTGATGATGTGCTCGCCCACCGGATCCATCCGAAACTGCGCATAGAACGTGGCCACTCCGTAGATCTGGCTGGGCGTGATCCGGGTCTTCTCGCAGACCCGGTCCATCGCCTCGAGCGGCAGGTAGCGGAACGTGGTCTGGATCTCCTGCAGGATCCCGATGGTGTTCTCAGGTCCGGTCCCGTGACGGGAGAGGATCTCATCGACGGTCATGATGATTGAGGCGTCCATGGTTCACCTTTCATTCGGCTCGAACTGTTTAACTTTTTTATGGACGCGTGACAAGCGCCGCAGCGACGGTGCCAAGTGGCCAGAAGTGGTCGAAACACAAGGTCAAAGTCGCCATTCGGCCTGGCCCGCGATCAGGACCCTGCCCGGCAGGGCTCATGGAGCGTTGAGGCCTGCGCCTCTCGAGGGGGATGCCTGGCACGGCCGGCGGCAAGATCAGTCGTCCTCGTGGCCCAGGAGGGAGCGCGGATGGTGCTGCTCGAGCACCTCGCGCAGGTGGCGGCGGCTCACGTGCGTGTAGATCTGCGTCGTGGAGATGTCCGCGTGGCCGAGCATGGCCTGCACGCTTCGAAGATCGGCACCGTTCTCCACGAGGTGGGTGGCGAAGGAGTGGCGCAGCCAGTGCGGTGAAGGAATGCGGGACAGGCCGACCGCGAGCGAGTGGCGGCGCAAAAGCACGTTGAAAGCCTGCCGCGTCATCCCCCTGCCCCGCTGTGTCACGAACATGGCGTCCGTGTTCTTCGCCCAGAGAGGGCGGACCTCGGCCATGTAGCGCTCGATGTGGTCGCGGGCGGGCTCGCCCATGGGCACGATCCTGCGCCTCGATCCCTTGCCCATGGGCATGACGGTGGAGGCCTGCATGTCCACCTCGCCGTAGCGAAGCCCCACGAGCTCGCTCACGCGAAGGCCGGTGGCGTACAAGAGCTGCAGCATGGCCGCGTCGCGGATGCCACGGGGCGTGGACGTGTCAGGGGCAGCGAGGAGCCGGTCCACGTCCTCGAGGCCCAGCACCCTTGGCAGCTTGCGGGCCAGTCGGGTCAGGTGCAGGCCCTCGGTGGGGTCGGACGCGAGCCGGCGCTCCGATACGAGCCAGCCGAAGAGCCCTCGAAGAGAGCTCGTGATGCGCGCCTGCGACCGGGCCCCGAGGCCCTGCTCTCCGAGGGTGACGAGAAAGCTGCTCACCGCGGTCTCGTCGACTGCTTCGAGGGTCGTGCCCGAGTCCACCAAAAACTGCACGAAGCGCGCCAGATCCCTGCCGTAGGCCTCCATGGTGGCACGGGCGAGCCCCCTCTCGACCTTGCAGTGGACCAGGAACTCGTCGACCGCGCGATCCGCGTCCATGGGGAAAAGCTAGCACGCGCCGGCCCGAGGTCTCCAGAACGTGCATGTGCAGCTCCACTGAAAAACGTCTTCGGTGAGGGTGGTCGTGCAGGAACGAGAAGCTTGAAAACCGTGCCGGATGCCTTCATAAGAAAGGTGCCAGTCACCTGGTCGGAAGATACATGATCCATGAGGAGATAATCATGACTTCATCGAGGATGTCTTTTCTGGGGTTGTCGCTCATCGTCGCTGCCGGCTGCGCCGAAGGAAAGAAGGGCGAGGCCGAGTGTGGCAACGGACTCATCGAGGGGAGCGAGCTCTGCGATGGTACCGACATGGGAGACTCCACGTGCCTTCTCTTGGGGCTGGGAGGCGGCGATCTCGCCTGCACGCCCACGTGCGGATACGACACATCGGGCTGCGACACGGCCAGCATCTGCGGGGACGGCTTCATCACGAGCGGCGAGACGTGCGACGGCGACGAACTGGCGGAGCAGACCTGCGCGTCGCTCGGGCTGGGAGGAGGCACGCTCGCTTGCAGCGCGAGCTGCGGGTGGGACACCACGGGATGCGACACGGTGAGCATATGCGGGGACGGCTTCATCACGAGCGGCGAGACGTGCGACGGCGACGAGCTGGCGGGCCGCGATTGCGAGGACGAGGGGTTCGCATCCGGCACGCTCGCCTGCAACGGGATGTGCGACGGGTACGACACGACGGGCTGCACCGCGGCCGAGGAGTGCGGCGACGGCGTGATCACGGGCGACGAGGTGTGCGACGGCACGAACCTGGGAACTCCGGCTCGCACCTGCGTGGACGAGGGATACAGGGCCGGGACCCTGGCATGCCTGGGCACCTGTCTGGCGTTCGACGTGAGCGGCTGCACCTACGAGACGGTGTGCGGCAACGGTGAGATGGAGTTTCCCGAGGAGTGCGACGGTACGGTGCCGGTGGGAGTGGACTGCACCAGGCGCGGTTTTTACGGCGGAACAGTGACGTGTGGCGCCGACTGCACGCTGGACGTGAGCGGCTGCGAGGAAGGGTACTGCGGCGACGGGACGGCGAACGGCGCCGAGCCGTGCGACGGCACGGACCTGGGAGCTCCGGCGGCCACGTGCGCGGATCAGGGTTTCGCGGGAGGGATGCTGGCCTGCACGGGAAGCTGCACGTTCGACGCGTCGGCGTGCACCGGCGGGTGCGGGAACGGCGTGAGGGAGACCGGAGAGACCTGCGACGGCGCGGACCTGGGTACCCACGGCTGCACGGACGAGTCCATGGTCGACGGCGTCCTGGGCTGCACGGCGGACTGCTCTGGCTACGACACGACGGAGTGCCTCGCCACGGCCGTCTGCACGGCGGACGGGGCCGTGCTGGGCGCCTTGCGTGCAAAAGACATCGTGACGGCGACCGGCGACACCACGGGCGCCACGGACACGGTGACCTCGAGCTGCACGAGCACCTCGGCCACGGCCACGCCCGAGGTGGCGTTCGAGGTGATCCTGCTCGACCGCGGGGTGCTCACGGTCGAGACGGACAATTACTGGCACGTACTGGGAGTGTACGCGGACTCGGACACGGCCGGATCCTGTTTCACGGCAGAGATCATGTGCATGGATCCCTACTTCGATGGCAACCCCATGGTGCTCGGCACCTTCGACCCCGGCCGTTACTACCTCGTGATGAGCGACTGGGACGAGAGCACATCGACGGCCTTCCACATGACCGTGGGGCTCTCTGCGCCGGGTGCGGAGATCTGCAACGACGCGGCCGACAACGACTCGGATGGCCTCGTGGACTGCACCGACTCCGAGTGCGCATCGTCCCCGTTCTGCACGCCCGAGACGGCATGCGCCAACGGAACGGACGAAGACCTGGACTTCTTCGCAGACTGCGCGGACACCGACTGCATCGGCAGCGCCGACTGCACGGGATCGGCCTGCGCCGCGGACGAGGACCTGGGCACCCTGGCCATCGGACTGGCGGTGACCCGCACGGTGCCCATGGCCTCGGCCGGCAACGACCTCTCCTTGCCCTGCTCGTCATCGGACGGCATGGATCACGTGCTCTCCTTCACCCTGGCCGGCGAGGCCAGATTGGGCCTGGTCATAAGCCAGGACACGGGCTCGCAGCACGCGGCAGGCCTCTACATGCAGGCGGGCACTGGCTCGGCCTGCACGGACGCACAGTACGCTTGCTGGGACCTGTCGACCACCACCACGTCGCCGGCCATCAGCGGGATCGTCGGCACGTTCCCGGCAGGGACGTACTATCTCGTGGTGGAGGCCACAGCGACGAGCACGGGCTCGTTCACGGCCGCGCTCACGGCGTACGCATCCGCAGAGACCGTGTGCAGCGACGGGCTGGACGACGACGGCGACGGTGATGTCGACTGCGGCGACTTCGAGTGCCTGGGAGCAGCGGCGTGCACGGGATCGGCCTGCACGCCCGATCACGACTTCGGCACGATCTCCATCGGGGACACGGTCACGCACACGGGTGACACCAGCACGTCGGCCAACACGCTGCACCTGAGCTGCGCCGGCACGGACGGGAACGACTACGTGGTGGCCTTCACCATCACCGAGCCGGCCATGGTGTACACCTCCATCGACCAGGCCACGGGCTCGGGCCACGCCACGGCCCTGACGTTCCAGGCCGGCGCTGGAACGGGCTGCACGGCGTCGGAAAACCTGTGCCTGGACCTGTCGAGCAGCGACTACTCTCCGGACGCTTCGGGCTATTTGTCCTACCCCGAACCCCTGCCCGCCGGGACGTACTACATGGTCGCCGAGGCGGTGGCCACGGCGGGCACGATGAGCTTCTTGTTCACGGCCTACGCCACGCTCGAAACGTCCTGCACCGACGATGCAGACAACGACGGCGACGACGCCACGGACTGCGCGGACTCGGACTGCGCGAGCTTCGCGGGCTGCATCGAGTCGATCTGCGACGACGACACGGACAACGACGGCGACGGCGCCACGGACTGCCACGACTCGGACTGCGCGAGCTTCGCGGGCTGCGAGGGGTTCTCGAAGGGCATCTACGAGCTGTTCGAGGAGGGCACGGAGGATGTCCTGGACCTCGACGGCGGCATGCTGACGTTCACGCCAGCTTCCTGGCACCCGCAGGGCTACGTGTGGGCCTACAGCGCGGATGTGCCGGGCCTGCCCTACACGCCGGGCAGGGGGACCACCACGCAGGCTTTGGACCTGGGCGACGACGAGGCGGCCGAGATCACGTTCAGCACCTTCGGAGGGTTCCCGTTCTACGGCGAGTCGCGAGGAGTGCTCAACGTGGCGAGCAACGGGGTGCTCAGCTTCGGTCCGGACAACGCCATCACGAGCTTCTTCGAATCCACCTTCACCCTGTTCACCATACCCACGCTGTCGCCCATGTGGGACGACATGGATCCGGGCTCGGGAGGCACCGTCACCTACGACGAGTCGGCCGGACGCGTGGTGGTCACCTTCAGCGCGGTGCCCGAACTGGCGTCGGGCACGTGGACACCCGTGGGGGCCAACACCATGCAGGTGGTCCTGTTCGAGGACGGCCACTTCATCATGGCCTACGACGGCATGACCTGCCTGGACGGCCTCGTGGGAATCTCCAACGGCGGAGGCGCGGCCGACTTGCCCCCAGAGACGAACTTCAACTGAGACCAGGAACCGCCCTGCCGGAAGCAAGGGGTCCCGCAGCCGTCAGTCGCGGTCCCGGGTCGAGGCCGCGGCCATGGCCGCCTGGTACACGGTCATGTAGGCGACCCCGGCCTCGGCGGCGCGGGCGCGGCAGTCCTCGAACTCGGGCACGGACTTGATCGTCCGGCCGTCGAGCATGCCCCGCTTGACCCGCACGCGACCGAAGGGGGTCTCGACCTCGACGACCTCGCGATCCAGGCAGAGACGCGAGAGAGGGGCGAAGCGCACACCGAAGCTCGACGAGTGAAGGAGCATGATCCGGGCAAGCGCATCGCGAAGGTCCGGAGGCGAGAGCACGGACACGACGGTGCCAGGCCTGCCCTTCTTCATCTGCACGGGAGCGAGATGCACGTCCAGGGCACCGGACGCGAAGAGACGCTCCGTGAGCGGGCCATAGGCCTCGGGGTTCATGTCGTCGATGGTGGTCTCGATCTGCACAACGTCCACGACCTGGGCCGCGTCGTCCGCGTGCGCGAGGATCGCCCTGAGAACGTTGAGCACCGGGCGGTCAGCCGCGCCCGCACCGATGCCCACGCGCTCTATGCGACAGGGCGGCAGAGGCCCGAACCCGTGCGCCAGCGTGGAGACGAGGGCGGCGCCCGTCGGTGTCACGGTCTCGCCCTCCGCGTCGCCGCCGTACACGGGGATGTCGCGCGCAAGGATGAGTGTGGCCGGCGCGGGCACGGGTAGAACCCCGTGGGCGCATCGCACGGTCCCGCTTCCCAGAGGCAGCGCGGAGCACCAGAGACGATCCACGGCGAGACGGTCGAGCGCCCACGCCACGGACACGATGTCGAGGATGGAGTCGGCAGCACCCACCTCGTGGAAGTGGACGCGCGATGGGTCGGTGCCGTGCACCTCGGCCTCGGCCCTGGCCAGGTTGTCGAACACGCGCAGCGCGTCGGACGCCACGCGATCGTCGAGACCGGCGGCGCGGATCATGCGCTCGATGTGGGCCATGGCGCGTTGCGGCGGGTCCGGGGCCTCGGGCACGGTGTCGAACCGCACGGCCGCGAAGCCCTGCTTGCGGATGCGCGAGAGCGTCACCCGCGCGCCCTTCAGGCCAAGACCCGAGAGAGCCTCGTGCAGCGCAGGCCAGGCGTCCTCTCCGACGAGGTCGAGAAGTGCGGCCGCCGTCATGTCGCCGCTGATGCCCGCTCTGCACTCGAGGTAGAGGAGCTTCACCTGGGCTCCGCCGACGCGACGCGGGCGACGAGCGAGGCCACGAAGCCCGCATTGAAACCGGCGTCGATGTTGACGACGGCCACACCTCCGGCGCAGGAGTTGAGCATGGCCAGAAGCGCGGCCAGGCCTCCGAAGGAGGCGCCGTAGCCAACGGAGGTGGGCACGGCGACGACGGGGCAGGCCACCAGGCCGGCCACCACCGAGGGCAGCGCTCCCTCCATGCCGGCCACGGCCACAATGCAGGCCGCTCGGCGCATCAGGTCGAGACCCGGCAGGAGCCGGTGCAGGCCTGCCACCCCCACGTCGTAGAACCTCTCAACGGGGCTGCCTGCGAACTCGGCCGTGAGGGCAGCCTCCTCTGCCACGGGGATGTCCGCGGTGCCGGCGCTGACGACGACCACGAGCCCGCCCTGGCGGCGGTCCACACCTCCGATGGACACGAGCCGGGCGCTCTCGTGGTGCACGGACTCGGGGTGGTGACACGCCAGGAGGGACGCCACGCCTGGATCCACGCGGCTCACGAGCACGGGCGTGCCGGAAGCTATCATCCTGTCCACTATGGCGAGGACCTGGTCCGGCGTCTTGCCCGGTGCGTAGACCACCTCGGGCATGCCCCGGCGCAACGTCCTGTGATGGTCGATCCGGGCGAACCCCACGTCCTCGTAGGGGAGCTTCTCGAGCCTGTCGAGGGCCTCTTCGGTGCCCACGGTCCCGTCGCGGACGGCGGCTATCAACTCTGCGAGCTTGCTTCTCAGCATGGATGCGCGGTCAAGAGCCGGGCCGCTACTTCTTGCCCTTGGCACCGAATCCGTCCAGGGGGCTCCATTTGGCAGTGTGCAGGTACTTGAACGACTTGCGCAGGATCACCTCCTCGCCGTCGTCCGTGATCACCCGCACGTCAACCAGCGTGCTCTTGGAGTATGGTGGGGTCGTGACGACGATCTTGCTCCGGCCCTCGACAAATGCCGTGGGGCAGCGCTCGGTTCCGAAGTACACGGTGACTCCCATCTCGGGTTTGAACCCGCTGCCATTTATGGCCACGGTCTCGTTGCCGGACATGACGCCTCCCGAGGGCTTGAGGCTCTCGATGTGCATGCCCTTGCTGCAGCCGACCAACGAGGTCAGGCCAACGAGGACGAACAGCAAGGCCGGCGCTCTGAGATTCTTCATGTGACCTCCCCGTCTCGGGTTCGGGTCCGAACCCCGGAATGCCCCCTACTACACACCAGTGTCCCCACCCCAGTCAAGTCAGCGTCAGCGATCGATGTCCCTGTGGGTGACCTCGGGCTGGTTGGCAAGGAGCCGGCTGGCCAGCGCGCGTGCGATGGCCACGGAACGGTGATGCCCCCCGGTGCAGCCGATGGAGATGGTGAGCGCCGACTTGCCCTCGCGCTCGTAGCGTGGAACGAGAGGTTCGAGAAAATCCGCGAGCTCATCGAGAAAGTCACGGCCCTCGGACGACCCCAGGACGTACCGGGCCACGGCCGGGTCCTCGCCGGTCAACTGCCTCAGATCCTCGTCGAAGAAGGGGTTGGGTAGAAATCGCACGTCGATGACGAGATCCGAGTCGATGGGGATGCCGTACTTGAACCCGAAGCTCTGGATGCGTACGTGCATGGTCCGATGCTCCCCCCCATGGGTCGGGGCCAGCTGGGCTCGCACGATTCGCCTGAGCTCGTGCAGGTCGATGGTCGAGGTGTCGAGGATACGATCCGCGCGCTCGCGCAAGGGCACAGTGAGGCGCCTCTCGGCGGAGATGCCGGTGAGCACGTCACCATAGGGCGAGAGGGGATGAGGCCGACGCGTCTCGCTGAAGCGGCGCATGAGCACCTCGTCGGTGGCGTCGAGGAAGATCACCTCGGTGCGGTAGAGCCGCCGGTCGAACTCGACGAGGGCCTGTTCCACTCCCTCGAAGAACTCCTTCGACCGCACGTCCACACCCAGGGCCACCCTCTCGATGTCCGCGCGCTCGTCGCACAGGTCCGCGAACGGGACCATGAGGGCCGCGGGCAGGTTGTCGATGCAGAAGTAGCCCGCGTCCTCCAGTGCCCGCAGGGCCGTGCTCTTGCCCGACCCGGAAAGACCGGAGACGATCTTGATCTCGAGTGGTTCCCCGCTCATCCCTCCCCCGCCAGTCGACTTCTATCGCGCCTTTCTCTCCCTCAGCTGACGCTCTATCTTGTCCATGACCTTGTCGATGGACGAGAGCATGTCCTCGCTGCTCTCGCTTCCCTTGAACGTCCGGCCGTCGGAGATGATGGTCACGTCGCACAGCTGCCGGAAACGCTCCGTGCTCAGCACGACCGAGGCCGTCACCGGCTCCTGGACGTACTTCTTCACCTTGTTGACCTTCTCCTTCACGTAATCCTTGATGTGGCCCTGAGTCTCCATCTGACGGAACGTGATGTTCACCTGCATGGCGCTCCTTTCCTCATGGCATTGGCACCCACGGCGGAATCAGATCCGGTCATGGACAGATTGGATGAGAGTTCCTTCAATAAGGATGCTTTCTCTGGCTCGAAGGGAGGATATTGAGGTTCTCCCTGTACTTCGCGATGGTCCGGCGGGCGATGACGATCCCATCTTGCGCCAGGATCTTCACGATCTGCTGGTCGCTGAGGGGCGATCCGGAGTCCTCGCCCGCGATGATCTCCTTGATGCGCCCCTTGACCACCTCCGCGGCCATGTCCTCGTCGGCCATCCGGCGAATGCCCGTATTGAAGAAGTACTTCAGCTCGAACAGGCCCTGGGGCGTGTGAACGTACTTTCCGCTGGTGACGCGGCTCACCGTGGACGGGTGCAAATCCAGCGCTCGCGCCACGTCCTCGAGCACCATGGGTTTGAGGAAGCGGGCACCGCTGTCCATGAAGTCGCGCTGCTTGTCCACGATGCACTCGGTCACGCGGATGATCGTGCGGCGCCGCTGCTCGATGCTCTTGATGAGCCACTGGGCACTCTTGAGCTTGCCCTTGATGTACTCCTTGGTCGTCGTGTCGGCCCTCAAGAACCGGCGGTAGCTCTCGGATACCTTGAGCTTGGGAAGGCCGTCGTCGTTTGTGACGACCCGGTATCCCTCTCCGTCCTTGTACACGTACACGTCTGGCACGATGTACATGGGCGCGTCCGCCGTGAAGTTTCTCGCCGGCCGGGGCTCGAGCTGGGTGATGGCCCTGGCGGCCGCCACGACATCCTCGAACGGGATCTTCAGATCGCTCGCGATGGCCGAAAGGTTCTTCTTCTGCAGGTTGGGCAGGTGCTTCTCGATGATCTTCTCCACCACCTCGCCGAGCTGGTAGATGCGGGCCTGCACGAGCAGGCACTCCTCGAGGCTGCGAGCAGCCACGCCCAGCGGGTCGAGTTGCTGGATCACGGCGAGAACTCGGATGACCACGTCATCGGTGGTGCCTGCATCCGAGGCGATCTGCGAGATGCCCACGTCGCTCAGGTATCCCCTCTCGTCCAGGTTTCCCGCGATGACCGCGGCGACACGCTCCTCTTCCTCGTCGAGGTCGCTCATGCGGACCTGCCACATGATGTGCTCGTACAGGGTCGCCGAGCGGGTCGCCGTGGCCTCCACGCCGGGAAGCTCCTCCTCGCGCGCGGAGCGGTGCACGGGGGGCGTCGGCGGGTTGGCGGCATTCTCCAGGTACCGCTCCCAGTCAATCTCCTGGGCGCCCTTGACCTCGGTCTGGCTGATGGAAACGTCCTCGGCGGGCTGCTCGGTCTGAGCCTGGGGTACATCCTCCTCCATGGTGCCCTGGATATCCTCGAGGACGGGGTTCTCGGTGAGCTCCTGGTTGATCATCTGGATGAGCTCGAGGCGCGGTAGCTGGAGCAGCTTGATGGCGAGCTGCAGCTGGGGCGTCAGGACCAGCTGCTGGGCCAGCTTCAACTGCTGTTTGAGCTCGTATCCGACCATTCCCTCGATCCCTCATCATCCCCCGCCCCTCACCTCGTGCCCGACGATCCGAGTATAGCCCCGGACATCTTGCATGGGAAGAGCCGACACAGCAATTTTCGTGCCGGATGATGCGCGGTCGGGGCCCTGCTTGACTGCGGGGCTTCTACCCCCGAAACTGCAAGCCATGAAGAACAACTGCATCACGACGTACACGGCCATGGCGCTGATGGCCGTCTGCTGCGGCCCCAGAGGACCCGTCGAGGGTCCGAAGACGGACGGCGCGGCCAGCGACGGGGAGCCGGTTTCAGGGCTGGTCCAAGGCAAGAAGCCCGC
Organism: Myxococcota bacterium; assembly: GCA_041309365.1. Classification (GTDB taxonomy): domain Bacteria; phylum Myxococcota_A; class Polyangia; order DRWM01; family DRWM01; genus JAFDER01. Next base: position 152 of record JBFYZU010000123.1, on the reverse strand, counting down.
GTCCTTCATCGCGACTCCCGAGGGTGTCCTCGTGACTCGCGTGGACGAGGACCAGCTCGAGATGGCCTACACTCACGAGGGGGCATTCGGCGCCGGCGAGAGGCTCCGCAAGGCCATGGAAGGGAGCGAGACGGCCTTCGTCCACGAGCCCA
>JBFYZU010000122.1:0-4975 GCA_041309365.1 Myxococcota bacterium | reverse complement strand
ACCACGTTGAGCCTGTAGTAGAGATCCTCCCTGAAACGACCCGCCTCGACGAGGGGCTCGATGGACCCCTGGGACGTGGCGAGGATGCGCACGTCCACCTGAACTGGGCGGTCCGATCCGATCGGCGTGATCTCCCCCGACTGCATGAACCTCAGCAGCTTGACCTGCAGCGTGGGATCCATCTCGCCGATCTCGTCGAAAAGGAGCGTCCCGCCGCTCGCGACCTCGACGAGCCCCTGCCTGTCGTCCACGGCGTCCGTGAATGCTCCCTTGCGGTGCCCGAACAGCTCGCTGTCCATGAGCGCCGGCGGAAGAGCCGCGCAGTTGACCACGACGAACCCGGCTGCCCTGCGCGGCCCGGTATAGTGGATCGTGCGAGCGACGAGCTCCTTTCCCGTTCCGCTCTCACCCTGGAGCAGGACGGGCACGGTCGCCTGGGTGACACGCTCCATGGCCCGGAGCACCCGGATCATGGCGGGGCTGCGACCGACGATCCCCGAGTCGTCGTACCTGGTCTCCAGGGCGGACTGCCTGGCCTCGAGGTCCCTGATGACCCGGTCGAGCTGCCTGGTCTTCTTGCTCAAGAGGTCGTCCAGCCGCGCCCGGGCGTCCTCGAGCTCGCGCTCCCGCCTGCGCCCGGTCTCCATCATGGAGAGGTTCTCGAGCGCCACGGCGATGACGTCCGCGAATGCCAGAACGAGCCTCATGTCCCGGGCCGTGAACGCATCCGCCATGAAGCGGTTGTCGAGGTAGATGGTGCCCAGGACCCGCTCCCTGCCCCTGATGGGCACGCACATGACGGATTTGAGCCTCAGCTCGTGGACGCTGCGCGTGGAGGAGAACCGCTCGTCCTCCTCCGCGCTCGTCGTCAAGAGCGGGTTGCCCGAGGCCGCCACCTCCTCGGCGATGGATCTGCTGATCTTGAGCCTGGCGCCTCGGATGGTCTCCCTGTCGATGTTGCGCGCGGCGGCGATGCTGGTCTTGCCCGCGGCGTCTTTCAGGATGAGAAATCCCCTCTCGGCCCCGAGGACGCTCACGGCCGTGTCCATGGCGATCTCGAGGAGCCTCTGCGTGTCGTCCTCGTCGAGGATACGCCTGTTGATCTCGAGAAACGCGAGCGCCCTTTCCCCATCGGCTTTCCCGTGCGCCGATGCGTCCTTCGAGCCCCGGGTGAGCCTCTGCACCTCCCGCCTCCCGGGGTCGCGCTGCCAGAAGCCGGCCCTGAGCTCCACCGGCACGGCGTAGGAGAGCCCCGCGAGGATCTCCATGGCATCCGCGGCGTGGCGGTGACCGAGCGCCTCGCTCCCGCGCCGCAGGTGAAATCCGGCCAGCGCGGCGTGGGCCCTCCAGCGCTGCTCCTCGTGCGATCCACCGGTGGCCAGGTCCAGGGCTCTCCTGAGGGCCGCGAGCGCGTCGGCGTCGCGCCCCGCCGTGGCGTCGAGGCACCGTCCCTGCACGATCGTGGCCGATGCCTCGAACCTCGTGTGGCCCATGGACCGGGCCTCTCTCGCCACGGCCTCGGCGCCTGCGAGGGCTTTCTCCACCCTTCCCGCCCCGAGATCCACCTCGCTGGCGAGCACCCGGGCCTCGACGAGATCGACACCCGAGCCGAGCTCCTCGAAGGCCCGGATGGCCTCTCCCGCGAGCGAGCTCGCCTCGTCGAGCCTCTCCTCCACGAGAGCGATCTCGGCGCTGCACAAAAGGGCCCTGGCCTCGAAACCTCTCATGAAGTGGCGTCTCGCGAGCTCGAGCGCCAGGGTGATGCCGTGCGAGGCTTGACGGGTCGCGCCGCAGTAGGCCTCGAGGTTGGCGATGTTGATCATGCAGGCCGTGGCCGTGGACACCTTGTCCATCCTTCGCGCCAGAGCGAGGCTCGCCTCGAACCGCGACATCGCCAGCGAGATCTCACCGAGCTGGTAGTGGATCGTGCCCATGTTCATGAGGAGCACGGGCAGGCCGCCCACGTACCCCGAGGACTCGTACATCTCCTGGCTTGCGCGGTAATGGGCGAGCGCCTCGCGGGTCCGTCCGTCCCGCTGCAGGATCATGGCCTTCGTGCTCTCGGTCAAGGCCTGCCCCCGACGATCGCCCGCGCTCCGGGCGATGTCGAGGGCCAGCTCGATCTCGTCCGTGGCCTCCCGGCTCCTGCCTTCGTAGCTGGCCACCAGGGCCCTGGTCCTGTGGAGCGAGCACGCCACATCATCGTCCGGATCCGCGGCCAGCCCTTTTTCCACCACCTCGCGTGCCCTCTCGTGCATGCCGGTCATCATCTCGACCTTTGCCAGCACGTCCGCCACGGCCGGCATCCTGCCCGGGCTGACGCCCTTCTCCAGGGCAGCCTCGAGCCTGAGCCGCGCAGATGCGTAGGATCCCTTCGCCTCCAGCGCAAAGCCCATGCGTGCGAGCAGGTCCCCGTGCGCGGTTCCGGCCGGCAGGCTCGAGGCGACGCCGTCGAGCAGGTCGAGCGCCTCGTCGAACCTGCCGACGGCGCACAGGCCCCCGGCAAGCGACTGGCACAGCTCGGCCTTCCTCATGGCCGGTGCATCGAGGGTCAAGGCCTCCCGCAGGAGAAGCTCGGCGCGACCGTGCTCATTCGAATCGCCGAGAGCGCGCGCCGAGGCCAAAGCGAGCGAGGCCGCACGGTCCGGATCTGCAAGGCCGCTGCGAACGAGGTGCAGGACGCAGGTGGGGTCCAGGACGTCCTGGCCGCTGCCGGCGAACCGCGCGTGCAGGGCGCGCCTTCTCGGGGCGGGGCAGGACGCGCGGACGATCTCCCTCACGCCGGGAGAGAGGAAGTCGTAGCTCGATGCGCCCACCCGCGCCAGGATCCCGTCCTCGACGAGACGGTCGTGAGCGGCCTCGAACCCGGTCCTGTCCACTCCATCGGGGAGATCCCCGTCGAGGTGGGCGCGTGCGACGTCGAGATCCCACGGGCGCCCGTACACGGCTCCCAGCTCGACGCAGCTTCTCTGCCACTTCTCGCACAGATCGAGACGGCCCAGGACCGCATGCTGCACGGACGACGGCAGGGCCAGAGTCGCAACGTCCACCATCTCGTCCGGCAGGAGCCTCCCCGCGAGGGCGAGCTGCCTGACCGTCTCCTCGATGGCGAGCGGGATGCCTCCCACCGCGGCGTGGATGGCGGCCGCGAGCCGCGGCGCCGGTCGGCCGGTCAAGAGCCCCACCATCCTGGCCGTGTCCTCGACGCCCAGGGAGGCCAGATCGATGACGTTCGCACCATCGATGCCTGCAAGGCGATCCGCGGCCGGGTGGGGCAGGGACGTGACAACGATCATGGGCCCACCTTGCACCACGGTGGCCCGGATCAGGTACGCCACGACCTCGGCGCTCCAGGTGTCCGCGAAATGCAGATCCTCGAGCACGACAACGCCCGGGCCGGGCATCCTGTCGAAGAGCGCCCTCGACATGGCCTCGGCCGTCCTGACCAGATCGCCTTCTGTCCGGCCTTCCCGCAGGCTCGAAGCCATGCCGAGCTGCGCCATCAGGCTCTCGATGGGCCGGGTCCTGTCTTCCTGCGTGAACCAGGCCCTGAGCACGGGCAGACCGTCTATCTGGGCCTGCCACCCGAGCTCCTGGGTGAGCCTGGACTTGCCGCTCCCTGTCCCTCCCCTGACGAGCACCACGCTTCCCGGAGTGCCGAGCCTCTCTCGAAGCGAGGCCATGTGGCCGTCGAACCCCACCATGACCGTACCTGGAAGGACCACGGGGCCGACCTCGGCCCCGCGGACGCCGAGACGCTCCAGGCCGGCCCTCGCGCTGGTGAACCGCCTCGCCGGATCCGCGGCGCAGAGCCGGCCTATCGTCTCGGCCGTGTCGGCGTCCAGCCATCCGGGCAGGTCCACCGGCGAACCGCGCTTCGACTCCAGGACGTCGCGAACGGAGCCACCCTCGAAGGGCGGCCTGCCGTTGACCACGTGCGCCATGGTCGCGCCCAGCGAGTAGAGATCGGACAGACAGTCGGGGATGGCCCCCTCGATCACCCTCGGGTCCATGTAGGCGGGCGATCCGCACGCGCATCCTTCCGAGGATCCGGTCCTCGCCATCCCGAAGTCGATGAGCTCGAGCCGGGTCACCTCGTGGGGCGGGCAGATGATGTTGTCCGGCTTGATGTCCTGGTGCACGACTCCCCTCACGTGAAGGTAGTCGAGCACTCCGAGCAGCGTCGAGAGGGCCTCCTTGACCATCGACGCGTCGCCTCGCACGATGGCCCTGTCGAGGGGTTCTCCCTCGACCCACCGGCGCGTGTAGTAGCAGGCTCTTTCGTGATCCTCGAGCACGCCGAGGTCCTGGACGCCCGCCAGGTTCGGGTGTCCCAGCCTGGACAGGATCCCGAACTCGCGGACCGCCCTCTGCGCGTCGCCCGGCGTTGCGGTCAGCTTGAGCGCGAGCCTTCCGGGCCTGGCCAGGTCCTCGACGACGTAGACGCTACCGCCGCCGCCCCGACCCGCGAGACCCACGACGCGGTATCGCCCACCAAGGACGCTTCCCTCGACGATGCCCGCTTTGGCACGCATTGTCAGTCCACGAGATCCCGCTCACTCCATCCTGTAGACCTTGCGGATCTTCTCGATGACGTGCCAGCGGCACTTCACGCCCCTGGCGAAGGTGACCAGGTCGCCCTTGCCGAACTCCACCTCTCCCGTCCCCGTGGACACCTTCACGAGGCCCTCGAGCACGTAGAAGGTCTCCTGGGTGTCGTACTCCCAGTCGAACTCGCTCGGCTCGCATTCCCACGGGTTCCAGCCGTCGATGCCGATCCTGGCCAGGTCCGCCTGGCTGGGCTTCGTGATCTTGACGTCGCTCATGTCGGTCACCTCTCAACGTGTCGCGTCCGAGCGTACATGATTCCCGGGATCTTGGCACGTGCGTGCAGACCTGAAGCGGGAAGGGGCGAATGCCCCTGACGGACAGGTGGGTTGTACTCGTCCCTGGGGAGCCCTACATGTGCCAGAGA
>JBFYZU010000121.1:0-8202 GCA_041309365.1 Myxococcota bacterium | reverse complement strand
GCCAGCCGACCTGCTCGATGCCGTTCGGCGATGCTGGGCGTCGCTGTGGCACGAGCGTGCCCTGGCGTACCTGGTCCGGTCCTCGTTCGATCCGTCCGACATCCGCATGGGAGTCGTGGTCCAGAGGCTCGTGGACGCCCAGGCAGCCGGGATCGTGTTCACCTGCAACCCCACGACGGGCAGCACCAGGGAGATCCTCGTCAACGCGGTGCTAGGGCTCGGCGAGCCGGCCCTGAGCGGACGCCGGACGCCGGACGTCTTCATCCTGGAGAAGGGGAGCTTGACCGTCCGGGACATGCAGATTGCCCACAAGCAGTACATGCTCAGACCCTCGCCTGCAGGGACGGGCCTCGTCGAGGTGATGGTCGAGGAGGGGCTGAGGGACGCGCCATCCATCGACGACGGCACCCTGCGGGAGATCTCTCGCGCGGCCCTGCACGTGGAGGAGAGGCTGGGGACGAGCATCGACATGGAGTGGGCCATGGAGGGTGGCCAGCTTTTCGTGCTGCAGGCACGGCCAGTGACATCGGCACCTCAGAAGCCGACGCGCAAGCCTCACATCATAGAGCATATCCGCAATCTCGTGGATCCGAGAGGCTCGGGTAGGATCCCGCCGCCGGACAGGACCATCTGGACCAATGCCAACGTGGGCGAGGCTCTTCCCGGTCCGGCCACTCCCTTGACCTGGAGCGTTGCCCTGGCGTTCCAGGAGAAGGGCTTCAGCCACGTGTTCAGGGTCGTGGGTTGCCGGGTCCCGAAGGGGGTGAAGCTCGTGGCGAGCTTCAACGGCCGCTTCTATCTCAACCTGTCGGCCATGCTCGAGATCGCCTCCCAGGTCCCGGTCCTGGATCCCAGCGAGGCGCTGGAGATGGGTGGAGTCAGCGGCATCCCCGAAAACCTGCTGCCTCACCGGAGGCTGGGCAGCATGAGCTTCTTCGGGCACCTGCCTTTCACGATACGACAGATGCTCACGACATTTGCGCGGATCGATCGTGACGTCAGGCGTTACGAGGACGACCTCGTGCGACACAGGCAGAGCTTCGATGCATTCATCTGCGGGCCCTTCACGGACGAGGCCCTCGCATCGCGCTTCGGCTGGCTCAGCGAGTTCCTCGACAGCACTGGCCGGGTCATGCTCTCCTGCATGACCTTCTCGCTGGTCAGCCACCTCCTGTTGAGACAGGTATTCGAGTACTGGTTCTCCGATGACGCCCGGAGGCTCGAGCGCGAGGCAATGACCGGCTTCAGGGAGATCGAATCCGCCGGGCCAGGGCTCAGTCTTTGGCACATCGCGGAGACATTCCGTGCTTGCCCCGAGCAGATGAAGCTGCTCGCGGACACCGATTCGCGAGAGTTGCGCGTTGACTCGTTCCCACCGGACTCCCAGGTGGGCAGGGCGCTCGCGGGTTTCATCGCGGCTTACGGCTACCGCGGCATCAAGGAGGCCGAGCTGGCGAGCCCGAGGTGGCACGAGGATCCCACTTTCCTGTTCGAGACGCTCAAGAGCTACCTGGCGAGCAGGGGAGATTCCGTGGCGAGCCTCGTGGAGAGGCAGAAGAACACCCGCCTGCGTGCAGCACGCGAGGTGGAGAGCCGTCTCAATCCGGTGGAGATGAGCGTCGCACGCCACATCCTGGAGATGACGCGCAAGTACACCCGCCTGCGCGAGCGCATGAGGGCCAGGGTCATCCAGGTTCTCGGGATGTTTCGGGCGGCAGCTCTCGCGGCCGGGCTGCGTCTCGCGGACGACGATCAGGCGGCCTTCTTCTTGACCCTCGATGAGATCAGGGCATACCTTTCGGGGCGGCTCAGGCACCCGGCCTCCCTCATCAACGAGCGCCGCGAGCAGCACAGACGCGATGCCCTGCACCCGGAGCCGCCGTCGATCTTCGTGGGCTACCCGCCCCAGTGGCGTTCCGTCTCCGCACAGCAGGGACGCACCCTGATGGGAGTCGCAGCGAGCCCGGGACGAGGAGAGGGCATGGCGAACGTCATGCGAGATCCCTCGAATGCCTCGAGCTTCAAGCCGGGGCAGGTGCTCGTCATACCCCACGCGGACGTGGGCTGGACCCCCCTGTTCTTGGTGGCGTCCGCGATCGTGACGGACATCGGGGGCATCCTGTCCCACGCGGCCGTGGTGGCCCGGGAGTACGGTGTGCCCATGGTCATGAACACGAGGCACGCAACTTCCAGGATCCGCACCGGCGATGCTCTTTTGGTGGATGGAGACCGGGGTCTGGTCTACATCCTCTGATCGATCCGTCCCAGGCTCACCCCGTGGTAGAAGCACCACTCCACGATGCGTTCCACGCCCCTGCTCTGGCCCATGACGTAGAGCACCCGGTTCCTGTCGTCCACCCGTATCACGATCCGCGAGAGCCCCAGAAACCTCGTGCTCACGTCGACGACGTGCTCGGGCCTGACGTGGACGTGCAGCAAGAACCCGTCGATCGTCATCCCCCCCTCGTCCAGGACGATCTCCCACGGCAGGTTGATGAAGATCGTTCTTGTACCCCTGCGCCAGGCGATGGCGCATCTTACGAACCTCGTCCACCACGACAGGAGCCATGCGATGAAAAGCACTGCCGGCGCCAGGACGGCCCATGTCAGGTCGGTCCAGATCAGGACGAGACCGAATATCCACACGATGGTGAGCACCCCGAAGGCGACTGGGACCGAGACGGAGATGGCGGCGGTCATCCGGAAGCTCACGCGTTCAGCGTCCATCCTCGCAGTGGCCTCTTGCCCTCGGACCGAGATACACGTCGTCGAAGTAGACCTCGGCGATCACCTCGTCATCCGGGCCACGGTCATCGAACCGGGCCTCGTAGAACACCCTGAGTCGGGTCCCGGCGGGAGGAAGCGCTCCCCATGCCTCGGCGAACCATTTTGCGGGCTCGAGATCGAAATGGACCCATGTTTCCAGCGGGGGAGTCACCGGCTTGTCGGGGTCGGCGAAGAAGTACCTCGCATTCGTGAGGTTGTAGGACGGGACGTCCATGCCCGTGATGATCATCCTGATCTGCTGGTCCGCCCCCTTCGGTGTCTTCACGTCCGAGATGATCACGGCCTGCAGGTACTGCTTTGGAGCGCCTCTCTTCCAGCGCGACACCAGGTACCATCCCTCCATGCACTCGGGGAACTGCTCGCCCAGCACGACCTCCTGCACGACGCCCCAGACGATGGTGCGTCGCGGATCGCCTGCGCTGCGCACCGGCAGGAGCACGGACCGCTGTCCCTGGTGCCTGCGTCCGGTGCTGATCTCGAACGGGGCCCATCCCTTGGACCAGGAGAGCCACTCCCATCCTTTCTCGCCGAGCTCGAACCCGGGGTTCGCCAGCATGTTGCGCGAGTCGTCCGGCAGGACAGGCTCTCTTTCGTGTCTCGTCAAGAGCCACACCGCCGCACCCAGCACGATGATGGCCATGCCCGCGCCCACGATCTTCGCCCTCGAAGCGCCTTCGCCCATGGGGATCAAGTTACCACATCCGAGCCCTCTTTCCATCCCACGAGGAACCCGGACAGTGGATCGGTGTCGAAGCAGCGTGTAGGATGGTGAACCCATGAAGAACCGCAAGACCTTGCTCGCCGTGGGCATCGTCGTGGCCGCCGTGACCACGGTGGGTCTCGTGTTCCAGGTCAGGTGGGTCGTGGACTTCATGCTTCACTGGTCCGACGACCTCAACGCCAACGCCCTGCACATCTTCGGGATGACGATCCCTCTGGCCCTGGCCTCGATCAGCGAGGGGCTCGTCATCCGCGAGGCCTGGCACTTCGTCAAGGGCAGAGAGGAGGACCGTCTGATAGAGGTCCCCGGCGAAAAGAAGATGAGCGGCCGGGCTCGCATCAAGCAGGAGGTGCGCAGGCAGATCCGGGAAACCTGGACTCTCTGGGGTGTCTTCATCGGCCTGCCCCTCATCGCGAACGTGCTGCTCATCAACCATCTGAGCAGGGGCGTCGTCCTGTCCGCGCATGGCGGGTTTTCGCGCTATGCCACGGTGGCCACCATGCTGCGCAGCCCCGACCCCGCCGTGCAGGATGAGGGGGTCTACGAGTCCGTGGGTCTCACGGACAGATCCCTTGGCCTGTACCTGGCACGCATCATCGCCGGCCGGGGGCCGGTGGCCGAGCATGCCGCCTGGGCAGCCGGCACCAGGGGAGATCAGGAAGCGGTTGTTGCGCTGCGCTGGCTCTTCCTGAAGGGGAACGATGTACAGCGCCCGACGGCCATCATCGCCCTGGCGAAACTCGGCGACGTCCGGAGCGGAGAGCTGGCCAGCGCGGCCCTCGTTCGCTGGGAAGCCCCACAGCTCGAGATCATCCTCGCTTTGGGGCTTCTCACCCACGGTCCTGCGGAGAAGCTCCTCGAGCGGGTCGCAGCGGACCCCTCCCGTGACGACATCCTCCGGGCCGCCGCCATGTGGGCCATTGGCCAGATCGAGCAGGAGCGCTTCAACCGGGCCTACGTGGAGCAGCACTCTTCTGGCGTGCCGCCCTCGGAGATGACCCAGCCGGAGCGCCGGTGCTACGCCCCCATGCTCGATGCTCTCTCGAGCGAGTCACAGATCCTGAGGTGCGCGGCCGTGCAGGCGCTGGGTTACAGCGGACCCGTGGAAGCGGCCGACGTCCTGATGTCGACATTCGAACGGACGGGCCACGCAGAGAAGTGCCAGTCCTTGACCGTGTTGCAGCACGACCTGACCCGTGTCGATTTCCTTTTCTCCGGTCTTCTACGTAGCCAGATCATCGATACGCTCGCGAAGATCGGGAATCGCAGGATCGTCGCATGGCTGGAGAGGCAGGCAGACGATCGCAAGAACGCAGACGAGGTGATCCTGAAAGCCCGCGACCTGGCGAGGCAGATCCGAAACCTCTGATCCCGCAAGACTGCCCCGTGCTTCGTGTGGACATCTTCCTGACATTCCTGTAGATAGGTCCGCAGATCGTCGACACGAAGGAGACTCGAGATGCTCGCACGCTGGTCCGGTTTGGTGGCACTTGCCCTCATCATGAGTGTGTCCGCCACGGTTGTTGCCCAGGGTACGGACGCATCCATCGATGTACAGAACTTCAGGCCCGCGCCAGGTCCAGGCAACTACCTCGGCGTGCAGGGGAGCGACGTGGCCCCCCACCTGCAGATCGGGTTCAACCTCGATTTCAATTTCCAGTACAAGCCCCTCGTGTTCGAGGCCCCGGACGGCAGCACGTCTGACGCGGTGAAGTACCAGGCGACGTTCGACTTCATCTTCGCCCTCGGTTTCTTCGATATCCTGCAGATCGGCGTGGCCCTGCCCGTGGTCGTTGCACAGGATGGGACCGGACTCGCGGATCTGGCAGGAACGAGCAAGCTGTCCACGACTGCCATACGAGATCTGAGGCTCTACCTCAAGGGACGGCTGCTCGGCGGAGGCAAGTTCGGCGGCGAGTCCAAGGACGGTCCCGGGCTGGCGCTGTCTCTGGGCATGAGCGTTCCGACGGGCAACGACGAGAGCTTCGCGGGTGATCGGAACGTCACCGTGGATCCCCTGCTGGTGTTCGATTACCGCGTCAAGTTCTTCAAGCTCTCCTTGAATTTCGGAGCGCGCGTGCGCCAGATGAGCGTCGTGGCGGACTTCCACCTAGGCCACCAGCTCATCTACGGGCTGGGGCTGGGGTTCATGCTCCTGGACAAGAGGCTGCTCCTGCTGGGGGAGTACGAAGGTGCCTATGGCATCAACGGCAAGACCGACACGGCGAAGCGGATCCCCATGGAGGCGAGGCTTGGCATCGGGTGGGCCTTTGGCAAGGCAAAGGACCTGTCGGTGATCGTGGCCGGTGGAATGGGCTTCACGGCCACGCCCACCGTGCCCGAGTTCCGCGTCATGGGCGCGCTTCGTTACGCTCCTGTGAATGTGGACTCCGACGGGGATGGTGTCTGGGATCGAGACGATCTGTGCCCCAAGCAGGCAGAGGACAAAGACGAGTTCGACGACCTGGACGGCTGCCCGGATCTGGACAACGACGGCGACGGCATCGAGGATGCGGACGATTCGTGCGCAGGCGAGGCGGAGGACTTCGACTCGTTCGAGGACGACGACGGCTGTCCAGAAGGGGACAACGACGGCGACGGCATCGCGGACGCGAACGATTCGTGCCCTGGCGATGCCGAGGATGCGGACGGTTTCGAGGATGAAAACGGGTGCCCGGATCCGGACAACGACCAGGACGGGGTCCCGGACGGCGTCGATGAGTGCGCCTTGGAGAAGGAGGACGTGGACGGATTCGCCGACGAGGACGGCTGCCCGGAACCGGACAACGATGGCGACGGCATCGCGGACGACATCGACGGGTGCCGCGACGAGGCCGAGGACGCTGATGGGTTCGTCGACGAGGACGGGTGCCCGGATCTGGACAACGACAGTGACGGTGTCATGGACGGTGACGACAAGTGCCCGGACGAGGCCGAGGTCTTCAACGGCATCGACGACACGGACGGATGCCCGGACAAGGGCAAGGCCCTCGTCGTGATCACGGACAAGCTCATCGAGATCACGCAGCAGATCAACTTCAAGAAGAACTCCGCCGAGATAACAGGCAAGCAGTCCTTCGAGGTGCTCGACGTGGTGGCCTCCGTGCTCGCGGCCAATCCCGGCATCCATATCGAGGTGCAGGGCCACACGGACGACACGGGCAGCAAGGAAAACAATATCGAGCTCTCGCAGAAGAGGGCGGAGTCGGTGGTGGGGTATCTCGTCACCAAGGGAATCGATCCCGCCCGCCTGGTGCCCAAGGGCTATGGTCCTGACGTTCCCATAGCGGACAACGCAACGAAGCAGGGCAAGGCGCAGAACCGCAGGGTGGAGTTCCACGTGATTCCCAAAGGGAAGACCGCCTCGCCGCCCGTGTCCGACGCTCCCGCAGTGGATCCGGAAGGGATGGAGTGACCCGGGTCAGGACCCTGTTTGTGACACTTGTCGTTGCGCTCTGCGCATGCGAGGGCGACCGGGCTTTTAAACCAGACGTTTCTCTCCCGGGCACTTGGTCCTACGCCGTTTCGGGCACGGGGTATGCGGACGTTCTGGAGCTGGTGGCCGGGGGCTTTCTCGACTGGCAGCATTCACTCGACACGCTGGTCCTATCCAGCGGGGGAGGGGCGTGGCACGGCTCCGAGGGAACGCTCACCGTCGTGCACACCTACACCCGTGACGACGTGACGGGCGAGGCCAGGTACGTGGGCCCCTACGCGGTCGTGGGAGACACGGCCTGCATGCTCGTCTGCCATCCTTTCCGCCTCGTGGGAGACACCCTGCTCAGGGAGGTGAGGATGACCGACACGGTTGGGCGCGGACCGATCCGGCTCGATGCGGGCGACGTGACCCTCGAGCGCTCGTACGTCATGCTCCCGGGTGGCGACTGCAGCGTGACCGACCGCAGGACCCTGAGGCCGTCGCCCGGCGCGACGCCAGACGAGGACACGACCATCGTCTCGCACTCCTGCATCTTCGAGAGAAACCCCGGCTCGTTCGCCTTCAGCATCGTGTGGGAGGAGGGTGAGTATCCCGAGAGCAATCTGCTTCTCGAATTCGGGGGTGCGTGGGTTCTCGAGGGCGAGTTTCCCCTGGCCTGGACGCGCGCTCCCGGCCCGTGACGGCAGCACTGCAAGCCAGATCCTGCCCGATGCAGGTCGAGAGGGTATGAAGCTCAGCGCAGTGAAGTCGAAGACAATGAGACCCTGGCGCGCCATGGTGTCCACGACTCGACGCGCAACGGCCAGCAGAGCATGATGCAGGAGCCCTGGAACGTGAGCTGGTAGCCCGACTCGGACTGCGAGACGGTCTGTACCGGGTGGCGGATCATCTCGCAGACCGGCGATGCCTCGATGCTCACGCAAAGCCCCTCGTGTCCGTCCACCAGGGCCATGCAGGCCAGGCGCTGCACACGGCCACGCGAGTCGAGCGTGCGCTGGGCCGGTTCGAGCTGGGTGGGCGGATCGCTGATCTCGTAGCTGCGATCGTGGGCATTGCCCGCCAGGAGGTTGATGTTGATCTGCGTGACGAGCGTGGCCTCGAGCGGGGTTTCCGAGGACCAACCCAGCTCCCACGTGCATGTCACCCGCGCCTCGGTCGACAGGACGGTGAAGCGGCGGACGACGTCCAAGGTTCCCAGCCCCAGATCCACGGACCTGTGTACCGTCACCTGGGCACGGTCCTGTTCCCTGGTGGC
>JBFYZU010000120.1:0-5242 GCA_041309365.1 Myxococcota bacterium | reverse complement strand
GCTCTTCCGATCTAGATACGGCCATGGACGAGAGGTACGATCCGGGGGTCGTAGAGCCGAAGTGGCAGGAGCGCTGGGACAGGGATCTGCAGTACCGGACGGGCGACGAGCACGAAGACCGGCCCAAGTACTACATCCTGGACATGTTCCCGTACCCCTCGGGCGAGGGCCTGCACGTGGGGCACCCCGAGGGATACACGGCCACGGACATCCTGGCGCGATTTCACAGGATGCTCGGGTACAACGTGCTGCACCCCATGGGCTTCGACGCCTTCGGCCTTCCCGCGGAGAACTACGCCCTCAAGACCGGGGTGCACCCCGCGATCACGACCGAGCGCAACATCGCGAGCATCCGCCGCCAGATCAAGCGGCTGGGGTTCTCCTACGACTGGAGCCGGGAAGTGATCACTGCCGATCCAGGCTACTACCGCTGGACCCAGTGGATCTTTCTCGAGCTGTTCGAGAAGGGGCTCGCCTATCAGGCCATGGCCCCCATCAACTGGTGCACCAACTGCCGCACCGGCCTGGCCAACGAGGAGGTCAAGGCGGGGCAGTGCGACAGGTGCGGCTCGGAGGTGGTCCGCAGAGATCTCAGGCAGTGGTTCCTGAGGATCACGGCCTACGCGGAGCGGCTCCTTTCCGGCCTTGACTCCCTCGACTGGCCCGAGTCCATCAAGACCATGCAGCGCGACTGGATAGGCCGGTCCACGGGCGCAGACGTGGACTTCGCCATCGTTGATCCGCCGGCCGGAGTGGATCCCGTCATACGCATCTACACGACGAGGCCCGACACCCTCTTCGGAGCCACCTACATGGTGCTGGCGCCGGAGCACCCGCTCGTCGATCGCATCGTCACGGACGAAATGCGACCGGCCGTGTCCGAGTACGTGGAGAAGGCCCGGCGCAAGAGCGACCGTCAGCGAACCGATCTCGAGAAGGACAAGGCGGGCGTGTTCAGCGGCGCCATGGCGACAAACCCCATGGGCGGCCGCAAGATCCCCATCTGGATAGCTGACTACGTGCTCATGAGCTACGGCACGGGCGCCATCATGGCCGTGCCCGCGCACGACCAGCGCGACTTCGAGTTCGCCGTGCGACACGGCCTGCCCATCGTGCCCGTGATCCGTCCTGCCGACGGCTCCACCCCTCCCGCGGACAGGGCCTTCACCGACGACGGCGTGAACGTGGGCTCCGGCCCGTTCGACGGCCTGCCGACCGAGAGGGCCATCCCGGCCTTCGTCGAGCACCTCGAGCGTCACGGGCTGGGCAAGGGGCAGGTGCGCTACAAGCTGCGCGACTGGCTGTTCTCTCGGCAGCGCTACTGGGGCGAGCCCATCCCCGTGGTGCACTGCGACAGGTGCGGCACGGTTCCCGTGCCGGACACGGACCTGCCCCTGATGCTGCCCGAGGTGGAGCGCTTCGAGCCCTCGGGCACGGGGGAGTCGCCCCTTGCCACGGTGTCCGACTGGGTGCGCACCGCGTGCCCGAAGTGCGGCCAAGAGGCCAGGCGCGAGACCAACACCATGCCTCAGTGGGCGGGCTCCTGCTGGTACTATCTGCGCTACATCGACCCGGACAACACGGAGAGGCTCGTGGACCCCGAGAAGGAGAGGGCCTGGATGCCCGTGGACCTGTACGTGGGAGGCGCGGAGCACGCCGTGCTGCACCTCATGTACGCCCGGTTCTGGCACATGTTCCTCTTCGATCTGGGAGTGGTCAGTACTCCGGAGCCGTTCGGCAGGCTGCGCAACCAGGGTATGATCCTGGGCTTCAGCTATCGCCACTACGAGGACGAACGGGGCGGGGCCCACCCTTCCTGCGACGTGGACGTTCTGCGCGATCAGGCAGGGCGCGCGGTGCTGCGCTCCGACGGCCGTCCGGTGAAGGAGCGGTGGGTGGCCTACTCCGACGTGGTCTTCGAGGGCGACGGGCCGAAGCGCGTGGCCATGCACCCCGGCATCCCCGGGCTCGTGCTCGAAGAGGTCACCGAGAAGATGAGCAAGAGCCGCGGCAACGTGATCAACCCGGACGAGGTGATCGCGCGCTACGGCGCCGACGTCATGCGCATGTACGAGATGTTCATGGGGCCGCTGGAGTCCTCCTGCCCCTGGAGCACCGAGGGCATCGAGGGCGTGCACAGGTTCCTGCAGAGGGCGTGGAGACTATGGGGGGACAGGCCCAGGTCCGATGGGGCACCTGCGGACGACGTTCTCAGGCTCAGGCACCGGACCATCAAGAGCGTCACGGCCCGGCTTCACGCCATGGAGTTCAACACGGCCATCAGCGACCTCATGGTCCTCGTCAACGAGCTGACACGCCAGGAGTCGGTGTGCACCGACGATCTCTCAACGCTGGCCAGGCTCATGGCCCCGTATGCTCCCCACTTCGCCGAGGAGGCCTGGGAGAGGCTCGGCATGCCAGGCAGCGTCCACTCGGCTTTCTGGCCCACGTTCGACGAGCAGCTCGCGTTGCCCCAGACCGAGAAGCGGGGGGTCCAGGTGGACGGAAAGGTGCGTGGCGAGGTGGAGACCCGGCCGGGCGCCGGAGACGACGAGATATGGGCCGCGGCCCTCGCCGTGCCCAACGTGCAGCGCTTCATCGAGGGCAGGGACGTCCAGCGGGTCAGGATAGTGCCCCGCCTGGTGATACTCAGGACGCGATGATCCGCGCGCGCATCGTGGCCGTCGTGGCGGCCGTGGCCCTGTCGAGCGGATGCGGCTACCGGCTCGTGCGCTTCGAGCTGCCCGCGGCCGCGGGCGGGTGCGTGCACGTGGGCAGGATCGACGGCGGCGGAGCCTATCCCCATCTCGCCCACCATACCGAGGCCACGCTGCGCGAGAGGCTCGCCCAGGACCTGTGCGCGCCCGGACAGGCCGGGGCAACGCTCGTGGGCACGTTGCATCCGGTCGCGCAGGAGCAGCCGCTCGTAGGCGTGGACCCGGCGGGCGCCGTGCTCCTGGGCGGCACGTGGATCGCGACAGCGGAGATACGCCTCGTGCGCGACGGAGAGGATGTCTGGGGCCCGAAGAGCGTAGAGGTGGAGCGCGACATGCTCGCCACGGGCGATGGAATGCTCGAGGCGGATGCCCTGGAGGCGCACATCAGGCTGCTGGGGGAGCGCCTGGGCGAGGCGCTCGCGGACCTGCTCTACGGGTCATGAGCCTGGCCGCACACCTGCGTTTTTCGCTATAGTCCGTCCGTGGCACGATCATGCAGACTCATCCACCCGGGGCCGTTTACACCCTTCGACGAGCGCGACACCGTGTTCGCGCGCGTGAGGCTCGAGCCGGGCACGGAGCCGTATCGCGACTACTACGCCCGCCGGCCGGAGCTGCGCGAGGCGGACGACAGGCTCAGGTCGCTGCGGGGACTGGCCGTGCCCGGCACCATGCGCTACCGGCCCGGAGAGGCCGCACTCGTGGACGCCATCTTCGGCGCCTCCGGGCTGGTGGGCGACGCCGCGGAGCGGCCCGGCACGGACGTATCGCCTGGGCCCGAAGGCCTCGGGGCTTCGCACCGGCACGAGATGGACACCTCGGATCCGGCGACTCTGAGCCGCTTCGTGCGTGAGGCCGCGCTGTTTCTGGGCGCCAACGACGTGGGTATCACCGCGCTGGACAGGGGCTTCGTGTACGGCGTGCGCGGCCGAAGGCGTCAGGGGGAGAAGGTGGAGCTCACCCACACGCACGCCATCGTGCTCGTCATGGCCATGAGGCACGACTACGTGTGCAGTGCGCCCGAGCTGTCGTCCACCTGCGAGACGGCCCGGGTCTACCAGAGCATGGCCGCGGCCTGCCACTCGCTCGCAGGGGCCCTGAGGCTTCTGGGGCTGGATTCCCGAGAGCACGTGGACGGCAACTACCTGGTCGTCTGTCCGCCCCTGGCCGAGATGGCTGGGCTGGGCGAGGTCGGCCGCAACGGCGTGCTCGTGCACCGCACATTCGGACCGGGCGTGAGGCTGGGCGTCGTGACGGTCGGAGCCGATCTCGTCAGCGACGCGCCCCAAAGCCACGGCGTCGCGGACTTCTGCCGTACCTGCAAGAAGTGCGCGGACACGTGCCCGTCGGGTGCCATCTCCCACTCGGATCCCGTGCACGTCCGGGGGGCTCTCACATGGAAGATCGATCCTGACCGGTGCTACCGCTACTGGCGGACGCTGGGTACGGACTGCGGCCTGTGCCTGCGCACCTGCCCGTTCGCCAAGCCGGACACGGGACTGCACAGGATGGTGCGCGGGCTGGTCCGAGGCACGGCCGCCTTCAACCGGCTCATGCTGCGGGCCGACGATCTGATCTATGGCAAAAAGCCGCCCGTGGTGCCTCCTCCATGGCTCGGGGTGGGCCCTCCCGGCGGCGGATCCTGGGGCCCCAGAGGTGATACGGGGGGTCCTTGAACCGACCTACCCCTTCGTATATCAATGACACATGAGCGTCGTGGCGGCCCTGGTGGCGGGCGTGGCGATGGTCGCGGGCGTGCACTTCAAGGGCCCGGCGGCCGATCCGTCCATCTGCGTGGGCGAGGGTGACGAGGAGCGCTGCTGCGGGTACCTGACCAAGTCAGGCAAGGAGGTCAGGTGCAAGGGACCCGAGTTCCTCCACCCGGCCATGCGGCCCGTGGCATCGTGCCTCGTTGAAGCGCTCGACGTCACCAGCAACCCGGACGCATGCGCCGGCGGCCTGCGAGAGACCTTTCGCGGCTCGAAGCTGCAGGACAGCTACACGTCCATCCCTGGCAACTGGAGCTTCCACAACTACGGGCTGGCCATCGACGTGTGCTCCTACTTCAAGAGCGGCGACTGCTCCACCGGCAACCTCTTGAACAAGGTCCTGGGCGGGGTGATCACCTGGAAGGCAGGGGGAAAGGTCCGGTGCCAGGCCGCCTACAGGAAGAAGGGCGCGAGCGGCTCGAGCAAGGACGTGGTGGCAAAGGTCCTCGCCGATTCGCACCTGCCCCAGTTCATGGCCGCCGTGAAGAAGTGCTACGCGCAAAGCGACGTGCCCGTCGGCAACTCCATCTGGGGGGGGCTGTGGGAGGACTACTTCGACGGCCCGCACTTCGCGTACCTGGCATCGCCGGCCGCGGGCTACTACAAGAAGAAGAAGGCCAAGAACGGCCCGCACGTCTTCGTGCGGCTGCTCGAGGACTGCTACGAAGGTGATCGGATGAGCATGCTCGAGGACCTGTACTCCACCGCCGACCCGGTGCAGTTCATCAGGTCCAGGAAGAGTGGTTGTGGAGAGGC
>JBFYZU010000119.1:0-4731 GCA_041309365.1 Myxococcota bacterium | reverse complement strand
AGAAGTTCATCAGGTCGACTCAGGCCAGGTACTGGTCGTAGAACCCGAAGGTCCCGGTGTCGTTGCGGTACGCCTCGCCCTCGGTGGCGTACCGGTACATCATGTCGTTGAAGATGACCAGCGGCTCGAAGATGAACCTCGACCACGATCCCATGACCGTGCTGTAGTCGAACGTGGCCCTGTAGCGGCGGAAGTACGTGAAGAGGTACTTGCGCAGGTACGTGTCGCGCCAGTTCTGCACCATCTCGCGGTAGCTCGCGCCCTCGTCGAACACGTAGCACTGCGAGTCGTTCCCGCCGATGTCGGGCCGGTTGTAGTCGTCGCAGTACTTGTACACTCGGCCCACCCAGCGGGTGGTCGTGGGGTCGGGCTGTCCGGCGTAGTAGCCCTCCCAGTCGTCGAAGTAGTTCGAGCAGATGCCCAGGCCGGAGATCGGGTTGGTCGCGCAGGTCTGGACCAGGCCCGCGGCGACCTGATCGGCCTTGAGCTCGGCGTTGCGGGCTCCGCCCGCGCCGTAGGGACAGTCCGCGTCGGTGGTGCAGTTGTCGCCACCGCCGTAGTAGGTCCACCATGAGCGGGGCGTGTTGCCCTCGTTCACGCAGTCGGCGGTGTCGCCGCTGGCCGGGTCGAAGCAGCGGTTCAGGCGCATCGCCGAGTTGTCCCACACCTCTATCTGGTCTCCGTAGGCGAAGCTGATGGCGGCCTTGTCGTAGGGCTGCACGAGGAAGCCCTCGGGCATGTACCGCTCGTACCAGTTGCCCGTGTAGTCCATCATGGAGGTCGTCATCCAGGTGTCGATGCCAGCCATCTCGCGCTCGCGCCGGACGTCGTTCCAGGCCACGTCGTAGGCCGTCGACTCCACGGCGTCCAGAGAGCCGTTGCCGTCCACGTCGAACTCCAGCGCGTCGGGCAGCGGATGGGACTCCGCGATGCCGAAGAAGCTGCCGCCGTAGTTCCACGGGTCCGCGGTGCCGCGCATGTTGTGGCGCAGCATCAGCACGTGGCCCATCTCGTGGATCAGGGTGTCCTTGTAGAGCTTCTGCTCGATCTCGAACACCAGGTTCTTGCGCGGCATGCCCGCGTGATCCTGGGCCCACTTGGTCACGCCGTAGTCGATGAAGGAGTTGGGCATGATCACGTTGCTCATGCTGTAGTACTCGGACAGGGCGCTGAGCCGCGCGGCCTTCATGCCGAAGTCCGTGCGGAACGGGCTCATGACCTCGAGGATGGCGTCCACCGGACGGACCCCGGGGTTCGTGCCCTGGTTCTCGAACCCGGCCGCGGCCATGGCGTCGTCGTTGTCCATGAGCATGCGCTCGTAGGCCGTCCCCTTCATGGAGGCGAGCCTCTGGGAGGCCAGGTCCGTGTAGGCCGTGCCCTTGAGGAACTGGGCCTTGGTCTGCATCACGTCGTCCATGTGGGCGCGGATGGAGACGAGGTCCTCCCCGTACTGCGAGCGCAGGCCGGCCTGGATGGAGTCGCGGGCCGGGACCGATGGCCTCATGGTCATGCCGAGGTTGTCCATGTAGGAGCGGACGTCCTCGCCCGTCTCGAAGGCGAGCTCCGAGATGTTGCCCGTGATCAGGTCGTACTCCTCGAGCGCCCTTCTGCGGTAGCCGTGCAGCGCGGCTGCGCCGATGTTGGCGTCGCCGATGATGGTCTCGCCCGTGAGGGGGTCGCCCTGCATCGTGGCGATGCCCAGCCAGCCCACGTTGGGGGCGGGCAGGTCGACGTAGCTGAGCAGGTGCCAGCGGGGGTCGCCGCGGCCCTCGCACTGCACCCCGAGCTCGAACAGCTCGTCGTCCGTGACCTGGTCGATGTCGGTCTTGCCCACGTCTTGCATGTAGTCGCTGATGCGGTCCTGGACGGTCGCCGGGAAGGCCTCGATGGGCGCGTCGCAGGAGTTGACCCTTATCGTGAACCAGCACTCCGAGCCGATGAAGGCCAGGCGGTTCTCGTCGTTGAACGCGTCGAAACCGCTCACCTCCGGGTACACGTGGCCCTCGGGCGGGGGGTCGAGCGGATCGAACTGGGGAAGGGGATCCTCCGGTGCCGTGCCGCCGTCCACCGTCCCGATGTAGCAGTCGATGTCGCCCAGGGCCGGGTCCGGGGGCAGAAGCCAGTTGCGCGGGTTGGTGTGGTCGCGGGCCGGGATGGCCTCGCCGCGCACCGAGCGGAACATGTTGGCGTACACCTCGTTCCACTCGGCCAGGATGGCGAAGGAAGGCCTGAGCAGCCACCGGGGCATCTCCGGCGAGGTGACCCACGCGATGTGCCTGGGCTGCCTCTCCGAGTACGGCAGCACGTTGCCGTCGGCGTCGTGGTGCTGCTGCCAGATGTTGAACACCGTTGCGTTGTGGTGCCAGAAGGACGTCTCGCCGTAGCTCGGGTCGGACGGATCGTCGGTGTCGCCGCCGTCGTAGATCCAGCGGGCCGTCTGGAACGCGCCGAAGTGATCCTGCCTGGTGCGGTCCGGGTAGTCGATGGCCGAGAAGTCGTGATGCTCGCTGATCTTGAGGAAGGAGTGGCGGATCGTCATGGTGTTGGACGAGCAGTACGGCGCGTTGGTGTACACCGAGAGACAGAAGTTCACGGGCTGGCCGGTGTAGGGGTCGGCCACGTTGCCGGGGGAGATGACCTCCTGGGTCACGAAGCTCATGAAGTAGAACTCGCCCTCGTCGTAGTCGCCCTCGCGGACGCCGGGAGTCTGGGGGTCGTCGCACAGCCTGGTGCCGTGGATCCCGTCGAACTCGAGGCTGGCCCTGTGGAACTGGGGCTTGTAGGACAGGGGGAAGTCGCCTGCCTGGTGCATCCCCTCCTGCACGTACAGGGGAGCCTGCTCGCGGGTCAGGATGCCTCCCATGTACCCCTCGAACAGGTTGAGGTTCGTGACCATGGGCGTCATGGTCATCTGGGACCAGTCCACGCGCATGAACTGCCGCTCGTACCAGCGGCGGTCCACGGAGTTCTCCTCGATGATGTTGTACTCCTCGCCGGTCGTGGAGCTGTACGCCCTGCGGATGTCGAAGTGCTTGTCGATGGCGTAGGCCACCACGGGCTCTCCGATGTAGTCGGGCGAGCCGGCGTCGGGGTTCGAGCCCTCGACCAGCTCGTAGGTGCGCATGGCGTAGAGGTAGTTCTCGTCGATGATCCACCTGATGCGCTCCACCGCGTAGAGCTCCGGGTTGGAGAAGTTGTAGGCCGACTCTCCGGGGAAGCCCCACTCGTCGGTCTCGACGCTCACGTCGAGGATCCGGTTCGTGTACCACCACTCTCCCGAGAAGTAGGCCTTGTCGACGACATTGGCCTGCACGTAGGAGCGTGGCTCCTGCTCCTGGACGCACCCGGACGCGAGCCCGGCGAGCGCCAGCGCCGCCAGCGCGGCGGACAGCGCTTTACCTCTGGACATTCCTTCCTCCTTGCCCGAGAAGGTTTCCTTGCCCTTTATCTTCATGTTCGAATTCCTCACTGCCGTCCTCCCCTAGTAGGTGAAGTTCTCCTGGTCCGCCTTCCGGTTTCCCTTGATCTTGTCCACGATGATCTGGGGATAGAAGGTGAAATCCAGGTAGATCCTCGTGTAGCGGTTGAAGAACGGCGGATAGTACTTGGAGTTCGGTGCCAGCATGGGGTTCAACGTGTTCGTGCCCAGCGCCACGGTCATGAACGGGAGATCGTACCCGACCTCGAAGACGTACCCGATGCTGCCGCGGTAGTTGGTGTTGCCGCTGGCCGTCTCGACCTCGTAGCTGCCGCCCAGCACATCCACCTCGGTGGCAGCGTTGGGGTAGAGGATGGTGCTGTAGATGTCCACGAGCATGTTGAAGTACACGCTGTTCGTGAAGTACAGGCTCAACAGGAACCTGTTCGTCACCACGTGCGACGGGTTGCGCGGCCCGAGCCCGTAGTACGGGCAGCTGGCCTGGTTGCCGGGGCACTCGAACAGCGGGTCCTCGCTCACCGCACCGGAGTACTTGTTGAAGTACTTGGAGTAGCGGAAGGCGTACATCAGCCGCAGGCCTCCGAGCACCTCGAAGTCGCGGGTCAGGTCGAAGCCGGGCGAGATGGCCACGTACAGCGTCCTGGCCTGGCTCTGCTTGCTCGCTGGGAGGGTGAACTGGAAGCGGGGCGTGAACGACACGTCGATGCCGGGGATGGTGGCCACACCGCCCCATGCCCAGGCCAAAGTCACGTCCGACCAGTAGACCTCGTGCTTCTTCGTGGTCACGTCGGAGTTCGTGAGCTCCTGCTCCAGCGACCACCCGAGCGACAGGTACATGCTCTTAAAGGGGTAGTAGCGCAGCGAGAACGCGTAGCCCATCACGTACTCGGGGTTGTACGTGAGCTCCGCCTCCTGGTTGAAGCTGTAGGCGGACACGGCGTTCTCGTACAGAAAGTACGAGTTGCGCCAGGGGCTCGGCTTGGCGGCCGGCACGTCGGCCACGAGGGTCGCCTCGGCGCCCGCCGTGGCCTCGCCCGCTGCCGTGGCCTCGTCCGGCTCCTCGTACTCCATGGCGATCACCGGTTCCTCGACGGCCTCACCTTCCGGTTCCGGCGCTGCGGGCGCCGCCTCGGCGGCCGGCACGTCGGACCCGGGTGCGGTCGGCTCCTCCTGGGCACGTGCCTGCCAGCACAGAAGCAGGCCCGCGAGCGCCAGGACAACTGCACTACCCGCGGTTTTTCTCGTCACATGGCACCTCTTGTGGCAAAAATCGTATGAGACCGATTCCTGGA
>JBFYZU010000118.1:0-4971 GCA_041309365.1 Myxococcota bacterium | reverse complement strand
GCCAGGACGCATGGAGGACCTCTCATGACCAGGGAATCGATACTATCGTTTTGCATGTTTGCGCTGGCTGCAGGGTGCCAAGACGGCAAGAGCACGCCAACGGACACGGCAGAGGAAGGCGATCTGCCCCAGGACACCATCGAGGACGCCCCCGACGACACGGCAGCGGACACGTTCGCGGACGCCGATGACGCAGTGGACGCCGTGGACGAGGACGGGCCTGCGCCCGTGCCCTCGAGGTTCGTGCTCCTGCACACCAACGACGAGCACTCGCACCTTCTGGGCATCGGCCCTGGCGTGGACGACTGGCCGCTGCCCGCCATTGCGGGCGACGGCTCCATGAAGGGAGGCATCTACAGGCGGG
The DNA here is from genome assembly GCA_041309365.1 of Myxococcota bacterium. Classification (GTDB taxonomy): domain Bacteria; phylum Myxococcota_A; class Polyangia; order DRWM01; family DRWM01; genus JAFDER01. The sequence goes on along the minus strand of JBFYZU010000118.1, from coordinate 4,607 downwards.
CCATCGTGCTCCAGCGGGAGCGGGCCGCTGCCATGGACGAGGGCATCCCCACCCTCACGGTCGGCGCCGGCGACTACACCATGGGCACCTTCTTCCACCTGGGATCCGCAATTTCGGGCGTGGACTACAAGCTCATGACGCTCCTCGACTACGACGCGGTCAACATCGGGAACCACGAGTTCGACTTCGGCGTGGCAACGCTGGCCACCATGCTCGAGGAGGGCGGGCTCTTCACCGGGGTGCCCCTGGCCATCCCGGTCATCTCATCCAACATCCACTTCTCGGCCGGCAGCGGCGACGACGCGCTCCAGGCGCTCTACGCCCGCGACGGTGCGGGAGGCGCCCTCCTGAGGGGCTGGTACGTGCACGAGCTCACGGACGGCACGCGGGTCGGCATCATCGGCTACATGGGCCTGGACGCGGCCCTCGTGGCGCCCTTCAAGTCGCCGCTGCAGTTCTCCCTCTCGTTCACGGCCCAGGCCTGCACGGCGAGCGCCGAGTGCACGGACGGATCGTGCGTCGAGGGGTACTGCACCGACGGCGCGCTGCAGGACCACGAGGCGCACCTGCCGGCCCTCGTCGCGGACGTCGCCCAGGCAGTGAGGGACGTGCGCGCACAGGGCGTGGACGTGGTGGTGGCCCTGGCCCACGCGGGCCTCTCCGACCGCGAGGCGCAGGCCATCATCGACGGGACGATGACGCCCGGCGAGGCCACGCGATCGGAGGACATCCTGGTGGCCTTCGGCGTCGAGGCGGAGCTCCTGGACGAGGGCATCGAGGGCATCGACCTGGTGGTGTCCGCCCACACGCACACCAGGCTCGACGAGCCCATCGTCCTTGCGAGCCCCGCGGGCGGCGGTCGTACCGTCACCATCGTGCAGGCCGGGGACTACGGCAGGTTCGTGGGCCGGGTGGAGATGTACCGCGAGGACGTGGATGCGCCCTGGCAGGTCGATCTCGACGGGTCCAGGCTCATCCCGGTGGACGACACGATCGATCCGGCCGAGCTCACCCTGGGCATGAAGAGCATGATCGACCAGGCCGTGGTCACGGTCATCGAGGCGGTGGAGCCCATGCTGCTCGTGGACGGCATCAACGCCTTCAACCCGGGCACGCCGGTCACGGACGACACGGGCGTCGCGGGTGACCTGTTCTTCTACACCCTGGCCGAGAGCCAGTTCGACATCGCCGGAGAGAGCCCGCACAGGGAGTTCCCGCTCATGCACATGGTCACAGACGGCATGCGCGAGGTGCTCAACCAGGGCTTCTTCGCCGCAGACCCCGTCGATGTCTACGTGCAGGCCAACGGCGTGCTCAGGGATCCCATCATGGCGAGCCGTGTGGACGGCGCGCTGAGCATGGCCGACGTGTTCAACGCCGTGCCTCTGGGCGTGAGCCCGGTGGAGGAGACGCCGGGCTTCCCGCTCATCGACTTCTACTTCACGGCGGCCGAGCTCAAGGTCGGGCTCGAGGTGGGCCTGAGCATGGGGTTCGACGCGGACTCGTTCTTCCTGGGCTACTCGGGCGTCAAGGTCGAGTACGACCCCAACCTGCCGGCCCTGGACATGGCGTCGCCGATGACCACGGGCCGCATCACGAAGATGACCCTGTACGACGGTGTGGCGGACGCGTCGCTCATGCCCTGGGAGGACGGCTACTCCGACGTGATCTTCGACCTGACCGTGACGCCGGACCCGTTCGCGGGGCGCGGCGAGGAGATCCTGCACGTGGCCACCAACCTCTACATCGGCCTGTACATCGAGAACTTCGGCCTGTGCCCGCGCGACGCCTCGGGCACGTGGGATCCCCTGTGCGGCCTGTGCGACAACGACGACGCGGACTGCGTGTCGGCCCTGGGCACGGCGACGTGCGTTCACGACGCGGTCTCGGCGGGAGTCGGCCGCTGCGTGGGCGCTTCCGTGCCGGCGGTCATCGGCCGCATCGTGCACGACCCCGTCTCCACCATGGAGGTCAAGGAATGGGTGGCGCTCGCAGGCTACCTCATGAACCTGCCGGACTCGGACGCGGACACCATCCCGGACGTGCCCGCCGCCTACGACGGCGACGACGCGGCCGGCGCCGTCCCCTCGCGCATCTGCTGCACCAAGCTGCCCTCCTCTGCCACGGACCTGTGCTGCCACGCGGAGCCCTGCGCGGACGACTTCATCGCCTGCGACTGACCACCGGCGCAATTGGGACTGGCCAAGGGCGGATCCGATCAATATACTCGGAAGGTCAACATCAGGCCGGGCCATGGGCCCGCAGGGAGAGGCACGTGAGAAGAATCATCGAGATGTCGGGTGCGCTTGCGGTCTGTGCGATCGCTTTCGCAGGCGCGGCGGCGTGCGACGGTGGAGGCAACGGCACGACCGACACGGCCATCGACACGGTCATCGACGACCCCATTTTTGACTCGACCGGCGACGCCTCCGAGGACCCGGTCCTGGACACCACGCCCGAGGCCGTGGAGGACCCGATAGAGGACGAGGTCCTCGACTGCTCCGGCATGTACCCGGGCGGGCCGTTCGGGTTCAAGGGCTCCATCTACAGGGCCACGCCGGACGCCATCGGCACGTGGGACGGAGGAGGCGACCTCATGCAGAACATCTGCATGCAGAACCAGGACGACGAGTACACCTGCGTGGCGCCCTACTACTGCTCCGCGGAGGTGGACGTGCTCATCTACGACTTCACCGCGATGTGGTGCCCGCCGTGCAACGCTGCGGCCGGGGAGGAGGCCGAGTTCGTGGCCTGGATGCAGGATCACGGGTGGACCGTGGAGTTCCTCTCCATGCTGGAGGAGAACGTCACGGCAGAGCGGCCCACCCTGGCGGACGCCCAGTACTGGAAGAGCTACCACGACATCGAGGGCCCGATCATGTGGGACTACAACTGGCGCTTCCACACGGCCCCGTTCGTGGACACGAGGCCCGAGGAGTCTTTGCGCGGCTGGCCCACCTTTCTCATCGTGAACCCGGACAACATGCTCATCTGGGACGCGTTCAGCGGCTGGTACGGCGCCCCCACCACGCAGGAGCAGTTCTTCGGCCGCATGCTCCAGATCTTCGAGATCGGCGCGGCCAACGACCCGGACTACATCCCCTGAGAAACCCTCTCCACCACGGACGGCGCCGTCAGGGGGAGAGCAGGACGACGAAGCCGCCTTCGGACGTGACGGTGGTCTCCCACACGAGGCGGGTGGCAGGAGGCTCGTCCGGGTCGGGAGAGTAGACCACCTGGTAGATGGAGACGAGGGCGTTGGCGGCCGGCTCGATGTCCGAGGTCATGACGGTGCCCGTGAGCAGCACGGGCTCGGGGGCGCGGATCACGAGGTCGGCCGACTCGTTGTCGGGCATGCGGTCGGCGAGCCAGATCCAGGGCACCTGGTCCGTCATGGAGCTCCTGATGAGCACGTCGTACACCCCCCGGTCCAGCTCGAGGCGCAGCCTGCCGTCCAGGCCGGTCTGGCCGCTGCCGTAGCGCGGCAGAGGGAAGGTCTGGCCTCCCAGGTCCACGCTGTTCATGGGGAAGGCCTCCACGGTGAGGCCTTCCACGGGCTCGCCGGTGAACATCCTCTCCACCTTCCCGACGAAGGGGCGCTTGGCGCCGAGCTGGTAGACCTGCCCCATGATCACGCCGTCGGTCGTGTAGGAGACGGTGAGGCTCGAGAGGACCATGCTCTCGTACACGTCGCTCAGAGGAGGGATGATGGTGACCTCGTAGTCGTTCTCGCGCAGCATGACGCCCCAGACGAGCTCGCCGTCCGAGCCGGTCTGGCAGATCTCGCCTGCCGAGTTGGTGATGGAGTAGACGTCGAAGCTGGCCCCGTCGCGCTCGGCGGTGAAGTTCAGGCTGACCCCCGTGACGGGCTGGGTCACGCCCGTGGGCGAGATCCCCTCCACCTTCGCCTTGTAGAGGACGAGGTCGCCCAGGGCCGGAAGGCGCGCCGGCACGGCGGACTCGAGGTCCAGGTCGATGACTCGATCCGCGTCGGCGTCCAGGCCCGCGAGGTCCCACTCGCCCAGGGTGGTGTACGGGTAGGCCGCGGCCTGGGCCGAGTCCTCGCCGGGCGCGACCTTGAGCTTGACCGACGCCGCCCCGGGCGTGAGCACCATGCAGAACCGCCCCATGCCGTGGACGCCCGCGCAGGGGCCTCCGGCCACGGGCTGGCCCGTGCCGGAGATGGTGGAGACCCTCTTGCCGCTCGATGCGTCCACTGCCCAGACCTCGAGCGAGTGGGGCACGGGGTCGTCGCTGGCCAGAAGCAGCGTCCCGGCGAGCGTCGTGAAGTCGAGAGGGTACTGCACGTCGAACGGCAGCTCGCCTGCGGATTCCACCGTCAGGGTGCCGGGGTAGAGAGGCGGCAGCGAGGCCGCGTCCGCGCCGCGCGGGCTCACGGTCACGTCGTACTCGCCTGGAAGCAGCTCCACGGCCCAGTTGTCCAGGCCCGGGACGTCGTTCTCCGAGGTGGCGACGCTCTGTGCCTTGCGCAGGGAGCCGGGGAAGCCGGACAGCCTCGGCGCGAGCTCCACGCGGGCTTCCACGTAGCTGCCGTCGTGGCGGCTCACGAGGCCGCCGACCCTCGCGGTGGGAGCGAGCACGATGTC
>JBFYZU010000117.1:0-14124 GCA_041309365.1 Myxococcota bacterium | reverse complement strand
GCTCTTCCGATCTGGCTACCAGGACGTGGTCGCCCGTGACGCGGACACGGCACTGAAGATCAACATCAGCTGGCATTTCTTCTTCCCGGCCAGCTCCACCACACCATGGCAGCTCGAGGGCGTCATCCGGGCAATGGAGAAGGACGGGTACGACCCGGCCTTGATCCACGGATGCCACAACCGCACGGTGGTCATCGACGCTCATCTCGGCGAGCGCGAGAACAAGCAGCTGGACGTCATCGAGGCGCACGGACTGCGCAACGTCCATCTCTACGAGGGCGAGGAATGGATCCCCATCCGCGAGGCCGTCGGCGACCTCGTGGACGAGTTTCTCTGCCTGAGGGACGTGTACCCGAAGGGCTTCATGATCCCCAGACGCTTCATCGGAGAGAACATCATCCACCTGCCAACCGTGAAGACCCACATATTCACGACCACGACAGGTGCCATGAAGAACGCCTTCGGGGGCCTGCTCAACGAGAAGAGACACTGGACCCACCCGGTGATCCACGAGACCCTCGTGGATCTCCTGATGATCCAGAAGAAGATACACAGGGGGATATTCGCGGTCATGGACGGCACCTTCGCGGGTGACGGCCCCGGGCCCCGTTGCATGACCCCCCACGTCAAGAACATCATCCTGGCTTCGGCGGACCAGGTGGCCATCGATGCGGTTGCCGCCAGGCTCATGGGATTCGACCCGCTGGACATCAAGTTCATCCGCCTGGCCCACGACCTGGGCCTGGGCTGCGGGGACCCTCGCGAGATCGAGATCGTGGGCGACGTCGAGGCCGCAAAGGAGAACTGGCACTTCGATGGCCCCATGAAAGACCTCACGTTCGCGGCGAAGATGCAGCACCAGATCTACTGGGGTACCCTCAAGGAGCCCATCGAGTGGTCACTGAAGACCTGGATGGCGCCATGGTCCTACATCTCGTCCGTGGTCTTCCATGACCTGTACTGGTATCCGGTCAAGGGCAGAGACAGGGTTCACGAGGCGCTGACGAGTGACTGGGGAAGGTTGTTTTACAACTGGGCGCGCCTCCTTCCCGGCGAGGATGGATTTTCCGACGTGGGCGATCCCCCGGCCGGGTACGTGCGTCGCAAGCGCGACATGCTCCGAATGGGCGCCCGTGTCCTGGGCACCGCCATCCGGGAGGCCCCGGAGGTTGCGTCGAGGTTGCGCCACCACCACTGACCCCAGGTCCTGGCCCGTACACGCGCGGTCATAAATCCGGTCCCATCGAAAGCACCATCCAAAGCAATTGTTGTCGGTCGGCGGGAATTCGCCTATAATCGTTGCCGTCCGAGGGTTGGTGGTAACTCCAGGGAATCAGAGGGATTCCCTCTTCCAAGGCGTGGCGGAGGACATTTGAAGCCCGCATACAAGACTGCCCTGATCTGGATCGGGATGCTCCTCGTCTTCATCCTCGGATGGAAGTTGTTCGTGATGGAGCCCAGGAGCCGACCCGTCACCTACCACGATTTCAGGACCGATGTCCAGGAAGGCCGCGTGAGCGAGGTCGAGATCCATCTGAAGAAGAATCTTTATACATACAAGTACGTCAGCCCCGAGGGCGCGTCGGAGATCAAGAAGACCACCGGTCCACTCGACGAGGATATCCGCAAGGAACTGGAGCAGGCCGGCGTGGCCCTTTCCTACAGGGGCGGTGCCGCCGACCAGTTCTGGTCCGGCATGCTCATGACCTGGCTCCCCATCCTGGTCCTCGTCGGGCTGTTCATCTTCTTCATGAGGCAGATCCAGGCGGGAAGCGGACGCGCCATGAGCTTCGGCAAGAGTCGCGCCAGGATGTTCTCCAGCAAGAACAACAAGACCACGTTCAAGGACGTGGCAGGCATCGATGAGGTGCTCGAGGAGCTGGAGGAGATCATCGCCTACCTCAAGGATCCGAAGCGGTTCCAGAGGCTGGGAGGACGCATCCCGAAGGGGGTGCTCATGGTCGGTTCGCCCGGCACGGGCAAGACGCTGCTGGCGAGGGCCATCGCAGGCGAGGCCGGAGCGCCGTTCTTCAGCATCTCGGGTTCTGACTTCGTGGAGATGTTCGTGGGTGTGGGCGCCTCCCGCGTGCGCGATCTGTTCGAGCAGGGCAAGAAGAACGCCCCATGCATCATCTTCATCGACGAGATCGACGCCGTGGGCCGCCAGCGGGGAGCCGGCATCGGCGGCGGCCACGACGAGCGGGAGCAGACCTTGAACCAGCTGCTCGTGGAGATGGACGGCTTCGAGGCCAACGACGGCGTGATCATCATCGCCGCCACCAACCGGCCCGACGTGCTCGATCCTGCCATCCTCAGGGCTGGCCGCTTCGACAGACGGATCGTCGTGCCGCGTCCAGACATCAAGGGAAGACTGGCCATCCTGGGACTGCATACCAAGAGGACGGTCATGGGCGATGACGCCGACCTCGCCGTCATCGCCCGCGGCACGCCGGGGTTCTCCGGGGCGGACCTGGAGAATCTCGTCAACGAGGCCGCCCTGCTGGCGGCTCGCGACGACGCGCGCGCTGTCCACCAGGACCACTTCGACCGGGCCAAGGACAAGGTGCTCATGGGCACGGAGCGCCGCTCGATGGTCATCAGCGAGGAGGAGAAGCGCACGACGGCCTACCACGAGGCAGGTCACACTCTCGCCGCATGGCATCTGCCCTATTCGGATCCGGTCCACAAGGTCACCATCATCCCTCGCGGCCAGGCCATGGGCGTGACGCAGCAGCTCCCCTCGGAGGATCGCTACTTCCTCTCGAGGGAGTGCGCCGAGGCCAAGATCGCCATCCTGCTCGCAGGCCGCGCATCCGAGGAGATGATCCTTGGCCAGCAGACCACGGGCGCCGGCAAGGATCTCGAGATGGCAACCGACATAGCGCGAAAGATGGTCAAGGAGTGGGGCATGAGCAACAGGCTGGGCCCGCTCGCCTACGGATCCCGCGAGGAGGCCATCTTCTTGGGACGCGAGATCGCCCAGCACCAGGACTACAGCGAGCAGACGGCCATCGTCATCGACGAGGAGGTACGACGCCTCGTCATGGACGGACACTTGAAGGCGACGAACCTGATAGGCCAGCACCGCGATACGCTCGAGAGGCTGGCACAGGCTCTTCTCGAGCACGAGACCCTGGACGCGAGGGAGATAGAGGCCATCATGGACGGCGGCACCCTGCCCTCGCATGCCATCGACGGTCACGGCAGGGGCAGCAAGGCCTCGCAGGGCTCCGTGACCGGCACCAAAGCTGCGGACAAGGGGAGGGAGCCGTCCATCCTGACTCCAGAGCCGGGGAAGGCATGATCGCCCCTGCATGCACGCAGGGCAAGGCCCTTGCCCCTATCCGCATAGGTAGGCGGACATTCGACTACTCCACGGTCCACGTCATGGGCATCGTGAACGTGACGCCGGACTCGTTCTTCGATGGCGGTCACCACATGGACCGCCATCGCGCCGTCGACCGTGCGGCTGAGATGCTCGACGAGGGGGCGGACATCATCGACATCGGCGGAGAGAGCACACGCCCGGGCAGCAGGGCCGTGGACGCCGAAGAGGAGATGGACAGGGTGATGCCGGTCATAGCGGGCCTCAGGGCCCGCTTCGACGTGCCCATCAGCATCGACACCACCAAGGTCCAGGTGGCCAGGGCGGCCGCCGACGCGGGCGCAGACCTCCTGAACGACGTCAGCGGCCTGAGGTTCGAGCCGGACCTGGCGGATCTGGCGGCCGAACGAGGCCTGCCCATGGTGCTCATGCACTCGAGGCACACGCCCGAGATCATGCAGCGCGAAGTGCATTATGACGACCTCAAGGCCGAGATCCTGGCCGAGTTGACGCTGGCAGTGGATCTGGCCGTCGGCCGTGGGGTGCCCCGCGACCGCATCATCGTCGATCCTGGCCTAGGCTTCGCGAAAACCGCCCTTCACAACCTCGAGATCCTCGCCATGCCGGGATTTCTGGCCTCGATGGGACTTCCCGTTCTCGTGGGGCCCAGCAACAAGTCCTTCATCTCGGCGGTCACCGACTGCCCCGTGGAGAGGAGAACCGGGGGCTCGGCTGCAGCAGTGACGGCGGCCGTCATGGGGGGGGTCCACTTCATCAGGGTCCACGACGTGGCCACCATGCGCCAGGCCGCTCTCGTGGCCAGCGCCATGAGGAGCATCGTCACGAAAGGGGGGGGGGCTTGGATGCGGTGATGCACTTCATGCTCCAGCCTTTCGTGGGGAGCACGCCCGGAGAGACCGTTCTCCAGCTGTTCGATGTGGCCATCGTCGCCTACCTCGTCTACCGGTTGCTGCTCATCATCCGCGGAACGAGAGGGGTGGCCCTGGCCGTATCCTTCCTGTTCATCTGGATCGTGTACATGGCCTCGCCTCTTCTCGGTCTGCACACCGTGCACCAGCTATTCCACACACTGTTCAGCGAGCTGTCCATGTTCGTGATCTTCGCCCTGATCATCTTCCAGGACGAGATCCGGCGCGCCATGGCACAGGTTGGCCGCTTCCGCAGGCCGACCCCCGTGCTCGAGGCCCAGGCCATCGAGGAGGTCGTGCAGGCCGCAGGCGCCCTGGCGAAGAAGAGGCTCGGCGCCATCATCGCCTTCGAGGGATCGGCCAACCTGGACGAGTACACGACCGAGGGCACGGTCGTGGACGCCACGCTCACGCGAGAGACGATCTTCGCCACATTCATCCCCAGCTTCGAGAACCCGCTCCACGACGGCGCCCTGATCATACGTGGTCTGCGTGTGTACAAGTCGGGCGTGCTCTTGCCACTCACGACGCGGACGGACCTCGCCAAGAGCCTGGGCACACGACACCGCGCCGCCATCGGAATCACGGAGCAGACAGACACGGTGGTGGTCGTGGTCAGCGAGGAGAGAGGCTCCATCAGCGCCTGCATCGAGGGTAACATCATGCAGGATCTGGACATGGCCAACCTGCGCAAGCTGCTCTTGTCGAGGTTCCGCCGGACCCGTGAGGCCGGGACCTGGAGCCCCATGGACTGGTGGCGTCAGCGCAAGAAACACGAGATCGCTCAGCGCATGACCATGCTCATCGAGCCTCCCTCGGGAAGGCACTCCATGCGACCCGCCTCGTCATCGGTTCCTCCCGACCCCGTGGTGACCATCGAGGACGACCACGCGACGAGGGTCAAGGACGAGGGAGAGGATCTGAGCGACTCGAAGTCGTTTGCGGAGTTTCTGGGGAACAAGTCATGATCCTGAAATCCGCACTGACAGCGAGCAAGGAAATCCTCACGCGGAACGTGGGGGCCAAGCTGCTCGCGCTGGCCATCGCCGTCGTGTTCTTCTATACGCGCGAGACCGAGTCCGTCAGCCACAGGACGCTCTCCATCTCGGTCATCGCCATGCTCGATCCCGGGGAAGACAGGATCCTGGTGTCGGAGTTTCCGGAGCAGGTCACCCTCAGGCTGCAGGGCCCCGTTTCGGTCCTCAAGGAACTGCACAGCCAGGACGTGGGGCCTGCCGTCGTCCCGGTGATGGAGATCGAGGGACAGCTGTTCCACTTCACGCGCAACAACTTCAACCTGCCGGAAACCGTGAAGATAACCAAGATCTATCCGGAATCCGTGCCCGTGCAGTTCGAGGAGCGGGCAACGAGCATGGTGCCCATCATACCCGAGATCCTGGGCAAGCCAGCAACAGGACGATTCTTGTCCGAGCAGATCTCCATCCAGCCACAGACCGTCACCATCGCGGGCGCCAGGAGCGCGGTCGAGAGGGTCCAGAGGTGGGAGACCGAGCCTCTGTACGTCGAGGATCTGGAACCCGGCAAGCACGACATCGAGATCACGCTAGCCCCCCCGAAGCTGGCGAACGTGTATCTCGAGCAGGAGCTCACCGTCACGGTGAGCCTCGAGATCAAGCAGAAGATCATCGAGAAGTGGGTCCGGCAGGTTCCCCTCGGAATCGAGGGCGTCAAGGATCCCGCCGGCATCACCATCAAGCCTCCCACGGTCTCGGTGTACGTGCGGGGCCCAGAGGAGATGGTGACCGATCTCACAGCGGACCACCTCGACATCTACGCCACCCTCACCGAGGAGGAGCTTTTGGACCCAGGCAATTACCCCAACAAGACAGTGGGCCATGGTGAGCCACCCCAGGGCCTGGTCTTCGTCAAGTTCGTGCCTCTCAAGGTGCTGGTCGTGAATCGCTCACCGGAAGCGCTCAAGCAGGAGGAGTAGGGGTAGACCGGCTACTCGGTTCCAGCGTGCGGGCAGGTACTGGACCCCTCCGCCCTGGCGTGCGGGCAAGTGCCCTTGCCTTCCGGGTCGTGTTTCTTGCATGCGCACCCGCCTTCACCCTCGGCCTTGTGACAGGTGCAATCGGTCCTGGTCTTGCCGCAGACAGGGCAGGTTGAAGCCTGTGTGGCCGGATTGTCATCTTGCTTCTGGGTGCTCGATGGCCTGTCCGTGGGGTCGAAAGTGGCCGATCCGGGATTGCATGCGGTCATGCCGCAGCCGATCGCCAGAGTCATGAGCAGTATCGCGAGACGGTTCATCTTCCATTCTCCTCGATTCGAAAAATAATTGTTCATCGAACAGGTTATCTTATCTAGCACATCACAGAAGATGTCTCAATGACTGTCGTGATCTCGGTTGTGATGGATGATCTCGATGGTCGGATGCGAGCCGGGACCTACGGTGTGCCTCCCCACCAGCACTCGGGGTTGAACCTGCAGTCCCAGTCGTCGCAATCCCACGCCCCGTCGCAGTCGTCGTCCCTTCCATCCGTGCAGTACATCTCGTAGTCCGCCACGGGTACGCACGTACCCCCACAGTACGGATCCCACGCGCAGTCGTAGTCCTCGCAGTCGTACATCCCGTCGCAGTCGTCGTCCATCCCATCCCAGCACGTCATCTCGTAGGGGGCCGTCGGCACGCAGCAGGCCGGATCCCAGGAGCAGTCTGGATCCTCGCAGTCAGTGGCCTCGTCGCAGTCGTCGTCCCTTCCGTTCGAGCAGGAGATCTCCCAGTCCGCCGTTGGCGTACACACCGTGCAGAACGCCATGTTCAGGGTGTAGGCTCCCGATGCGCTCGCAGACCAGCCGTCCACGAACAGGAAGTACTGCCCCGGATCCAGAGACGACATGCGGATTCGAGACTGGACTCCCATCAGGGGATCGTCGTCGTTGCAGGCGACCTCGGTCCCGTAGCAACTGCCCCTGCGGACGTACAGCACCGTATCGAAGGCGCTGCCCTGCGTATCTATCTCCACGCAGGATCTCGTAGATAGCACGAACGTGAACACTGCGTCGGGGCCACGGCCCGCGCATGTGCCAGTGTAGTCGTTCGCGTAGCCCGCTGTGGAACCCGAGAACGTGCCACCCCCCGTGATGTTCACCGCGTCGTCGCAGGTGTCGTTGTTCCAGCACACCGGCTGCGTGCTGCAGTCCGAATCGTTGCAGTCCACCCGATCGTCGCAGTCGTTGTCCTCGTCGTCGTCGCAGGACATCTCGGGCGTTTCGGTCGGGATGCATCGGCAGGCCGGGTCCCAGAAGCACTCCATGATGTCATCGCAGTCAGTGAGGCCGTCGCAGTCCTCGTCCAGGGTGTTGTCGCAGTCCGTCTCGGTCGTGGCCGTGGGCACGCAGCAGGCGCAGTCTCCGTCCTCGCAGTCGGTTGCGCCGTCGCAGTCGTTGTCCAGGCCGTCTGCGCACGACGCCTCCGGGTACTGCGTGGGGATGCACATGCAGGCCGGGGCGAAGTAGCAGTTGCCGTCGTCGCAGTCCGTGCCGCCGTCGCAGTCGTTGTCCCGCGCGTCGTCGCAGGTCCTCTCTGGAGTCTCGTCGGGAATGCACGTGCACTCCGGCGCCCAGGAGCAGTTCGAGTCGTCGCAATCGATGCGCCTGTCGCAGTCGTTGTCGCGGCCGTCGCCGCAGGACATCTCGGGGCTCTCGTCCGGCACGCAGCAAAGTGGACTGGTCGCGCAATCCGGGTCGGAGCAGTCCGCATCGCCGTCACAGTCGTCGTCCGCTCCGTCGTTGCAGAACACCTCGCGGGTTGACACGGGCACGCAACAGGCGCAATCGCCGTCCGCACAGTCCACTGCTCCATCGCAGTCGTCGTCACGACCGTTCGCGCAACGTGTCTCCACGGGTTGGGTGGGCACGCAGCAGGCCAGCGTTCCAGCGCAGTTCGAGTCGTCGCAATCGATGGCCGAATCGCAGTCGTTGTCCCGGCCGTCGGTGCAGGTGCGTTCCGGCGTCTCGTCCGGGATGCAGGTACACGATGGATCCCATGCGCAGTCGGGATCGTCGCAGTCGATCATGTAGTCGCAGTCCTCGTCTATCCAGTTCGCGCAGTTGCTCTCGTACCAGGAGATCGGTTCGCACCCTCCGCACGTCGGGTGCCAGTAGCAATCGGGGTCCAGGCAGTCCGGCGCCCCGTCGCAGTCGTTGTCCCTGCCATCGGTGCAGGTCATCTCCGGCATCTCGTCGGGCACGCAGCACATGGGATTGCCCGTGCAGTCCGGGTCGACACAGTCCGCATCCCCGTCGCAGTCGTCGTCGCGGCCGTCCCCGCAGTCTATCTCGCGTGTCGCCACGGGTACACAGCAGGCGCAGTCTCCGTCGGCGCAGTCCGTGGCGCCGTCGCAGTCGTCGTCCAGGCCGTTGCCGCAGCGGGTCTCCACGGGCTGCGTGGGCACGCAGCAAGCCGGCGTGCCGAAGCAGTTCGAGTCGTCGCAGTCGATGGCGGTGTCGCAGTCGTTGTCGCGGCCGTCGACGCAGGTCATCTCGGGCCACTCGTCCGGGATGCAGCCGCAATCCGGGTTCCCCGCGCAGTCACCGTCCTCGCAGTCGAGGGCGAAGTCGCAGTCCTCGTCCACTCCGTTGCTGCAGTTGGTCTCGTACCAGGACGTGGGCGTGCACGCGCACGGGGGGTACCAGGCACAGTCGTAGTCCTCGCAGTCCACCCTGTAGTCGCAGTCCTCGTCCACCCCGTTGTCGCAGTACATCTCGTAGTCCGCCAGTGGGACGCAGCCGCAGTAGGGGGTCGTGGCACAGTCCGGATCCTCGCAGTCCACCCAGGCATCGCAATCGTTGTCCCGACCGTCGTTGCAGGTTCGCTCAGGCACCTCCGTGGGGGTGCAGGTGCCGCACCTCGGATCGGAGGCGCAATCCGGATCGTCGCAGTCCGCGAGCCTGTCACAGTCGTTGTCCCTGAGATCGCGGCACTGCTCGTCCATGTCGGGGTGCACGGTGGGATCGGCGTCGTTGCAGTCGTCACCACCGCAGGCCACGTCCACGTGCCGGTCCCCGTCGGCGTCCCTCGAGGTGAAGGTGCAGGAGTCGGTGGACTCGTCGCATATCTCGCTCGTACAGGGATCGCCGTCCTCGCAGGGGTTCGTATAGGTGGGCAAGCATCCGGCAGTCTCGCTGCACCACTCGGGGCCGTTGCAGAACCGTCCGTCCTCGCACATCGCGTCACGAGCGTCGTGTCTGCAGCTGTCAGCGACCTCGTTGCAGGTATCCAGGGTGCACGAGATTCCATCCTCGCATGCCGGCGGCGGGCCGAAAGCGCACATGCCCGTGATGCATCGCTCAGCTCCGTTGCAGAACACGCCGTCGTCGCAGTCGCCGTCCACGGTACAGGGCCCTGGATCGAAGCATCCCAGCTCGGCGTCGCAGAGCATTCCCGGCGGGCAGGCCTCGTGATCGGGGAGATTGAAGCAAGCGTCCGTCTCCTCGTCGCAGGTATCCGCAGTGCAGTCGACGCCGTCGTCGCAGTCCGGTTCCTCTCCCGGGACACAGAGACCTTCCTGACAGGTCTCCATCCCGTTGCAGAACAGGCCGTCGTCGCAGTCCTCGTCCCCGACGCAGGAGACCTCGGCGTCTGCCTCCGACGTGGAGCTATCCCGGGACCAGAATCCGTCATCGTCCTCGAACGCGGATCGGCCGCATGCCCCGGCCACCACAGCGACGATGAGAAGAACGATCTGGATCGATGACGACTTCGTGACGTTCATGATGCACCCCTCCAGGATCGTATGTGGCGATCCGATCGGGTAGGTTCATTCCAATTATGCCTGGAATCCAGTTTGTTGCAAACGACGGTGCAGGTGCCGGACGGAAATACAGTACGAGCGGAAACCGCCCGTCATCGGTCCTTTATCGGAGCACCGCCGATGATCTTCGGCGAGGCCTTGTCCTTGACAGGCGTAAAAGAACCGCCGATCCCCGTCCCTGAAGCCCCAGGCCCGGTCATTTCCTGGGGAGAGGCCGGCCCCGACCTGGAAGGCAGAGGCTTGGGTCCCGATCGCAGATCACCCTTGAGAAGGAAGCCGAAGTACCCGTCCGGACGCTTGGCCTTGCGCATCTGAGGTATCCGGTCGAGGGCAGAGAAGATGGTCTTGTTCATGGCGCTCCGGTCTATGTAAGCGGGCAAGAACTTGAACATCACGTAGATGTTGAGCCCGCTTCGGAGCATTGGCTCTCGCATCGTCATGTCGCCTGCTCCGCGGATCTCGATGTGCTGGCTCTTCGACTCCAGCTTCTCGACGACCAGCTTCCCTTCCTTGCCCACGAGGACAACCTCCAGATCGCCCACGTCGATGGGCTCGAAGGAGATCTCGCCCGAGAGCGCCCCACCGCCAGCCCTGGAGAGGTCCACCTTGCCTCCCGGTTCACCTATGCGCAGATCGTCGATGGTGATCTCGGCACCTCCCTCGACCGTCTGGGGACGACCGGCCTCGTAGGTGAGATCCAGATCCGCCTCGGCGGTTCCGAAGAACGGCAGCCCGGTGGTGGACTGGATCCTGTCGATACGGGTCAGGTCGATGTCCCTGACCTTGACGCGGATGCTCGACGTGGGACCGTCCTCGCCCGCATCGAGCGTCCTGGGCTTCCCCAGAAATGATCGCGACCCATCCACGTAGCACCCGGAGATGGAGCCGTCGAAGATCCTCATGTCGAAGCAGACCCCCAGCTTCCCCGACAAAGCCGCCATGGGAGAGTAGCGCACAGAGAGCCTATCTATCTCGAGGGGTGTCTCCCTCTGCCTGGACCTGGCCTTCTTCTTCGATGATCCCTCACTTCCATCGTCGGCCGCCTCGGACGCGACGGCCGGGGCTGTGTCCTCGCCGTCGTCTTCGGGTGAGATCCGCACGTCATGGAGCTCGAGGCCCGTGAGGCCCCAGGCGCTCACCGAGCCGACGGTCACCCGCCTGTCGAGCTGCCCGCTGAGCATCTCCTCGATGGTGCCCTTCCACCTGTTCAGGGGAAAGAGCACGAACAGCATGACGAAGAAGAACGCCACGAAAAACGCGACATATCCTCCCATCTTCATCAGAAGCTTCCATCGTCTTTCCATGTCAGATCTCCGCCTGCGGCCCGTACTCCCCGGGGCCAGGCTGAGAGGCGGCTGGTGTGTCGTCCTTCTTCTTCCTCTTCGACCCGGCACCGGCCTTCTGGTAGGCGGACACGGTGATGTCCACGTCGTAGGAGTCGGGTTCCGCCGCCCTTCGCTTGACGTTGAGGTGCGTGATGGCGATCGGGAACCTCGCGTTCTCGTTCTTCACCTTCACCATGAAATCCGTGAAGGCCTTCAGGCCCACCCGCCTGAGTCTCACCTCGACGCTCTTTCGGACCCATTTCTTGCCTATGGGATCGTCTGGAAGCTCCCGGGACTCCGGGATCTCGATCCCGGCCTCGCCGGCGAGCCTCTCGAGCAGGCCCGGCAGGGGCGGCAGCTCCCGGTCGAAACGAGCCTCCTCGCGGTCCCGCTCGTTCTTGCTGGCCAGGTACTTCTCACCATCCGTGGCGAGACTGGTGAGCACGGAGTCGTTGGCCTGGACCACGGATTCCAGCTTCGAGATCTCGCGCCTGATGAGAACCACGCCGAGCACCAGCACGAGCAGGACGGCGGTTCCCAGCATGGCCAGGATCAGCACCTGCTCGCGCATGGTCAGCGACCTGAAGCGCTGGACGAGAGGTCCGGTGAAGGCCGCCATCTAGGGACACTCCGTTTCCAGGTCGAGAGTGTACTTCTGCCGGTTGTCCTTGGGAGATTGCGTGGTCTTGCCCTTGCTGATGGCCACCACGCACTCCTCGTACTCCTGCAACCGGGCGATGATCTCGTCGCGCGCTGCGATCGTGTCCACTATCCCCCTGATCTGCACCTTGCCCGGCTTGATGTCCAGTTCCTCCACGTCGTGGATGATCTCCTCGGGAATGATGACGCTCATCTCCCGGACCAGGTCGAACGCGTCGGCCTTCGGCATGGGGCTCTTGACCGGCTTGGCCGACTGCATGAGCTTCTGCGCCACGTCGAAGTCCGTGATCTCCTCGCCGAGAAACCTCGACGACAGAACCGCGAGCCTCTCGCGCTGCGTTTCCTGGCGGGCCCGGAGGCTGGAGATCTGGGCCATGGAGTAGAAGCTGAAACCTGCGATCACGACGAGAAGTGCCACGACCGCACGGACCCATCGCCTGCGGGTGGCACGGGCCTGACCCTTGAAAGCGAACGGTCCTTTTCGCAGGTCGAGCCTCTCGTGCATGGAGACGGGCAGGACCCTGTGCGCCAGGGCAGCGGCTCGCAGGAATGGCCCGTCGCTGCTCTGGGGGCCTGCCGCCATCGGGTTCTGCTTCTCGAGCGGGGCCACGGCCACGCCGAGTGCAGCGCCCAGTGCGTCGTCCAGGCCCGGCATGAGGCTCGTGCCCCCACAGGTGAGAACCGTGGAGATCCGCTTCCCGGTCCTCGACACGTGTCCCGTGAGGGTCTGGCGGATCTGCTGCACGAGCCGATCCATCGTCCCACCGATGACTGGCGCCATCGCCGCATACGAGGAGGCACACTTGTAGATCTCGGCCTGCTCGAAGGATGTCCGGTGGTGTGTGACCAGGGCCTTCGTCAGATCCGCTCCACCGATGGAGACGGATCTCATGGAGACGGCCTGGCCCGCCTCGATGACGATCATCTCGGTGCGGGCACAACCCATGTCCAGCACGAGCACGGGCTGTGGGGACACGAGTGCGGGCATGACGCGGCCCAGGTCGGTGTACACGGCCGCACCCACTCCCAGTTCGGCGGGATCGAACCTCGCCCGATCGAGCAGCGCGAGGTAAGAGGCCACGGTCTCCCTCGGAGCCACGGCGACGATGGCGCTGACCATCGTCTCGCCGGGAACCTCGCGGATGATATGATCCACGACGGCCTCATCGAGCGCCAGGGGCAGATCGTCCTCTATCTGCCCCACGATGACCGCGTCGGACTTTCGCGCCGCAGCCCTCGGGACGCTGGCAGTGCGGATGAGGACGGCGTCGGCCGGAAGTGCAGAGAACACGATACCGGGGCGGTTCTTGATCCGGGCCGCGATGTCCGAGAGTGCGATGCTCACGCCGTCGTCCGGCGACCGGCCATCCGCGTCGCGGGGGATGAGGACCTCGAGCCTCTCGATCACCTCGATGCTGCGCATCCGGACCCGTCCGATGACGACCTTGACCGAGTGCGCCCCCACGTCCAGGCCTGCCGCGAACTGGGCCATCAGTTCTCCCTCCAGTACAGGACCTTGCCGCCCTTGGCCGCGTTGGCTCCCCTGTAGTCCAGCACCACGTGCAGGCGCTTCTTGCTGCGCCCCAGCTCACCCATCGCATAGATGGAGAAGACCTCGCTGTCAACCGTCAGGTACTTGCCCGCCTCTCCGCCGTTGATGTCGACGCCCGCCACTCCCTCTGCGCCGTCACCTATGTTGCGGATGAACTTGCCCGTGTTGGAGAAGGGCACGCCGAGCAGGCTCTTGATGTCCATGAGGTAACGCAGGAGCACTCCCATCTGCTCCATGTTGTTGGGATCGCAGGAGGTGGACGGATCCTGTGCAAAGGCGCAGATCACCGACATCAGCACGAGGGGATCCGCCGTGTTGATGTTGATCTTCCCGTTGCCCCATACGGTGACGGCCCTGGCCTCGGGGTGCTCGGGCTCCGGATCGACGAAGGCGGCCCAGAAGTCGTCGTCCACGCCGTTGACGAGGAAGATCTCCTCGAGGCTGTCGTAGGGTGCGTTCTTGCGCGGGTAGGGGTCCCGGAGCATCTCGTAGCTGCCGTCCTCGCCTCCCTGGGTGCCGTAGCCCACGCTGTCCACGTCGGCCCAGTCGATGAGCG
>JBFYZU010000116.1:0-16887 GCA_041309365.1 Myxococcota bacterium | reverse complement strand
GGTCGAAAAGGCGGCTGGACCGGCCGCGTCTACCTGGATGTGTGATGTCGAGAAATAAGAGGAAACGCGGTGGCCCGAAGAAGAGAATGACGTCGGCATCCTCGGGGCCCATCGAGATCTCCCTGGAGCGCATCGACGAAGTGACGTGGCGCATCCCGGCCAGCGGGCCAATGCGTGTCGACGGGATCATCTTCGCAACGGACGCGCTCATCGACGCGATACGCCTCGACCAGGGTCCGAGGCAGGTGGCGGCCGTGGCCACGCTGCCAGGGATCGTGGGCGCGAGCCTGGCCATGCCGGACATCCACTGGGGCTACGGATTTCCCATCGGCGGGGTTGCGGCGTTCGACGAGCGCACGGGAGTGGTCTCGCCGGGCGGTGTGGGCTACGACATCAACTGCGGCGTGCGCATGCACGTCCTCGACGTGGATGCTGCCGTCGCGGCCCGCCTGGCTCCGAGGCTCGCCGATGCGCTTCTCGACGAGGTGCCTGCGGGGGTCGGCTCGTCGAGCCGGGACATCCGCCTCGAGGGAGACGAGATGGACGAGGTGCTCACCCTGGGAGCGGCCTCGGCCGTGCGCATGGGATTCGGCGACGCATCTGAGCTCGAGAGGCTCGAGTCACGAGGATGCATACCCGGGGCGATCGGCGCGGCCGTGAGCCAGAAGGCGCGCGACAGGGGCGCCAGCCAGCTCGGGACGCTCGGCTCGGGCAACCACTTCGTGGAAATCGATCGCATCGAGTCGATCCTCGACGCCCCGGCAGCCGGGGCCTACGGTCTGCGCGAGGGCGCATGCGTACTGACCGTGCACACCGGATCCAGGGGGCTCGGTCACCAGGTGTGCGACGACTTCATCAGGGTCATGCTCGATGCGTCCAGACGTCATGGCATCGAGCTCGTGGACCGTCAGCTCTGCTGTGCCCCCCTTGGCAGCCCGGAGGCCGACGAGTACCTCGCCGCCATGGCGGGCGCGGCCAACTTCGCGTTCGCCAACAGGCACATCGTAGTACACAGATCGCTGGACGCGGTGCGGCGCGTGCTGGGTGCCGCCGGAGTGGCGTGCGAGCACCACGTGCTCTACGACGTTGCACACAACATCGCCAAGCTCGAGGAGCACTCGACCCCGGCCGGGCGCCGCAGGCTCCTCGTGCATCGCAAGGGAGCCACCAGGGCCCTGCCTCCGGGTCACCAGGATCTCCTTGTGGCCTACCGCGCTGCGGGGCAGCCCGTTCTCATTCCAGGCGACATGGGGCGTTGCTCGTACGTGATGGCCGGCGAGCCCGGGGCGGCGCTCCGCACTTTCGCCAGCGCCTGTCATGGCGCTGGTCGCCTGCTGAGCCGCACCGAGGCGACCCGACGGACCAGGGCGGGACACGTGCAAAAGGACCTCGAGAGCCGCGGGATCGAGGTCAGGGCGACGTGCAAGGCCACTTACGTGGAGGAGTTTCCCGGCGCCTACAAGGACGTGGTGCAGGTTGTCGAGGCGGTCACCCGCGCCGGGCTGGCACGACCCGTGGCACGCCTCGTCCCGCTCGTCGTGCTCAAAGGGTGATATTCAGCGCCTTGTTTCGTTCATGGTTGATCTGGCACCTGTGGAAGTGGTACTAAGAGCGATCTTGTAAAGGTATGGGGATTCACCTAGGATGAAAGTCGACATCTGGACTGTGCATCCTCACCGCGACCGACCAGGGAGGTCTGAGAATGGCCGATAACGACGAGAGCAGGAAGAGCGCCCGCAAGGACATACCCATCAGGGTCAAATTCAAGAGTGCGACCATCGATGAATTCATCGAGCAGTACTCCAAGGACGTGAGCCGGGGTGGCATCTTCATCAAGCACAAGAATCCTTCCCAGTTCCCGGTCAGGACCCTCATCAAGTTCACGCTGCTGCTCAGCTCCGGGGACCCCTTCATCCAGGGTATCGGCCGCGTCGTATGGGTCCGCGAGCTGGCCCAGGCCCGCGTGGACAAGCCACCGGGAATGGGCATCAAGTTCATCAAGCTCGACGAGAAGAGCAGGGCCACGATAGACCGCATCGTGGCGGGCAAGGACGAGCCCGACAACATGACCGGTCCGCCGGGCGGAGACGACGTCGCGGAAGCAACGCCCGCAGCAGCAGCTGCCTCCTTTGCCGAGCAAGCACCCTCGACCGAGCCTGTATCGAGCGACGATGCAGCCGAGGCGACTTCCGAGAAGGAGGTCGTGACGGACATAGAGGACGAGGGCAAGCAGGCCGAAGAGAAGAAGGACGAGCCCAAGAAGGACGAGAAGAAGGACGAGGGCAAACCGGCCGAGGAGAAGAAGGACGAGCCCAAGAAGGACGAGCCCAAGGACGAGGGCAAACCGGCTGAGGAGAAGAAGGACGAGCCCAAGAAGGACGAGAAGAAGGACGAGGGCGAACCGGCCGAGGAGAAGAAGGACGAGCCCAAGAAGGACGAGAAGAAGGAAGATAAGAAGGACGAGCCCAAGAAGGACGGGGCCAAGAAGGACGGGGCCAAGAAGGACGAGAAGAAGGAAGATAAGAAGGACGAGCCCAAGAAGGACGGGAAGAAGGAGAAGAAGGGCGGATCTGCTGATGAGGACAAGCCTGCAGTGCGCAAGCCAGCCCCTCCACCTGCCTCGGGCGAGGAAGAGGAGAGCAAGACCAGCATCTGGGTCTGGGTCATCATCGTCGTCATCATCTGCCTCATCGCCTACTTCATCTTCACGCGGACGAAGAAGCAAGACGGGACAGAGCAGCAGCCGACCAAGCCTCCCATTGAGCAGGTCGTCGAGAAGCCCGCGCCCGCGCCAGCGCCCGAGCCTCCACCTCCCCCCGAGCCTCCCAAGGAGATGATGACGCTGGCGACGACCATCTACCCGGAAGGCGCCACCATCACCTACGGAGATCGCACGGGGACGGCCCCGACGGATCTGACCGGGCTGGAGGTCGGAGCGAAGGTCGACGTGAAGGTCAGCATGCTCGGGTACAGGTCGTCCAGCCAGAGTCTGGACGTGACCAAGGACATGCAACCGCTCAGCGTCACCCTGGACAAGCTACCGGCCAGGTTGATCATCGACTCCGAACCTACGGGCGCCACCGTGCTCATCGACGGCCTGAGCAAGGGCAAGGGGCCTGTCACCGTCGACAAGGTGAAGCTCGGAAAGGAGTACTCCGTCCAGCTCAAGCTCAAGGGCTACGAACCTGTCACCGTCACAGTGAACGATTCGTCGGGTTGGACAGAGATTGCTGACGCATGGGTGCTCGAGGTCAAGCAGGCGCTCACGCCTCTTCCCGAGCCTGCTCCTTTGCCCGAGCCCGTGAAGGCGCCACCCGTGGAGAAGGCGCCACCCGTGGAGAAAAAGCCACCCGTGGAGAAGGCGCCACCCGTGGAGAAAAAGCCTCCAGTCGAGAAGAAGGTCGAGCCGCCACCGCCTCCTCCACCGCCGCCGCCGCCGCCGCCTCCTCCCGAGAAGAAGCCGCCCGAGAAGGAAGCCATCCCCGAGGATCCCTACGCCTGAGCCGGGGGGCATCCACCCATGGATCTCATCATCGTGCTGAGTACCGTGCCGGACGCCGACACGGGAAGCACCATCGCCCGCACGCTCGTCGAGGAGCGTCTCGCGGCCTGTGTGAGCATCGTTCCGGCGCTGAGGTCCATCTACCGGTGGAAGGGTGTGATCCAGGATGACACCGAGTCGCTCCTGGTTGTGAAGACGCAAGCCAGCCTGTTCGAGAAGCTCAGGGCCCGCATCGCCCAGCTGCATCCTTACGAGGTTGCCGAGATCGTCGGTCTTTCACCCGTCGCATGTCACGAGCCTTACGCGCGCTGGGTGCTCGACGTCACGGGCTGGCCGGGGAGAGGAGAGGGATGAACCTGACTGCCGGCGATCTCGCCCTGCTCGATGCCCTGGGGTTCGACAGGACCGCTTTCGACGCCGTATGGGCCAAGCACGTCTCGGGCCGCTGGGATCGCGAGCTCGTGATCGACGCGAGCAGGCTGGCGCCGCCATCGCCGGAAGCTCTCGTGACATTGCCGGGCCCCGGCACCGACGCGTACGAAAGGCTCGTTGGATCTGGCCGGGATGCCCTCTCGCAGGGCCTCGTGGGCGTGGTCGTGCTCAACGGAGGGATGGCGACGCGATTCGGAGGCGTCGTCAAGGGCACGGTGGAAGTCGTCGACGGACGCTCCTTTCTGCAGATGAAGATCGCCCAGATCCGCAAGGTGGCCCCCGCGGCTCCTCTCTATCTCATGAACTCGCCTGCCACCCACGAGGCGACGCTGGCACATCTCGGACAGCGAGGGCTGATGGACGACAGGACGATCTGCTTCGTGCAACCGGTGGCTCCCAGGGTGACGATCGAGGGGGAGGTGGTGCGAGAGCCCGATGGAACGGTCTCCGTGTGTGGCATGGGTCATGGGGACATGCCCGTCGCCTTCGAGTCGCAGTGCCTCGAAGGCTTCGTCGCGTCGGGGTGTCGCACCGTCATGGTCTCCAACGTGGACAACCTGGGCGCCACGCTCGATCCCATGCTTGTGGGCCTGCACCTGGCCGAGAAGAGGAAAGTCAGCGTGGAGGTCGCGCGCCGCAGGCCCTCGGACAAGGGTGGCATGCCCGTCGTGATGGACGGCAAGCTCGTTTTGCTCGAGGGTCTCAGGTGGCCGGAGGACATGGACGGGCCTGCATACAGGGCTTTCAACACGAACACCTTCTACATCGATGCCTCCGTGCTCGCCGATCCACCCGCGCTCGAGGCCTACCCCGTGAAAAAGGAGGTCCGTGGTCTGACCGTGCTCCAGTTCGAGCGGATCCTCGGCGAGATCACGCACCACGTGGATGCCACGTTCATGCTCGTGGAGCAGGAAGGAGAGCGGTCCAGGTTCATACCGGTCAAGCGGCCCGAGGATCTGGAGTCGTCGCGCGCCCTCATCCTCGATGTCATGCGTTCCTGGGGAGTACAGTGAGCCGCGCTGCCCGGGTATCGGTGCTGTGCATCGTGCTCTGGTCCACTCCCGGCTGTCTGTCGAACGTCTACGAGCACCGGTACTCCATGACGCGCGACGTGGTCGTGTGGGACTTCGGCCAGAGGGCCGACCTCTACTCCACGGCCCTTCTCGTCGCCGACGGCGGCTACGTCGTGCTGTGGACCGACCGCGAGGGGCTGTGGTCTGTTCTCGTGAACCGGAGCTTCGCCCGGGAATCGGATCCCGTCCTTCTGGCCCGCTCGTGGGCGGGCAGCATGTCGGCTGCCGATCTCGGCGGTGCGTGCGAGCCGTTGGGAGCGAGGTACGCGGTGGCCCTGGCCGGCCGCACATCGGTCCTCGAGGGGAGAGGCGATCTCGAGATCCTCCTTCTCGACGGTAGCGGGCACCACGTTTCCAGCACGGCACTGGTCGACGAGGTCGGTCCCTACACCTCCGGGATGAACCTCTCGGGCAGCTGCGATGGCCTCCTCGTGGCATGGCACAAAGGTGCCATCGGCAGATTCGAGAGCCGTGTCGCATCGATCGACGTGCGCAAGCTCGAGAAGAGATGGGAGCGGACGCTCAACGCTCCCGGGGTGAACGGCTTCTGCCCATCCCCGCTGCCAACCCGATCCGGGTTCGACGTCTTCTGGGGAGAGGTCAAGGTGAGCATGCGCGATCCGGGGGACGAGGACGATCCCGGAAGGATCATGCATGTGCGGATGAACGAGGACGGTTCGCTGGACGGGGCCGCCCATCCCGTGCTCGAGACGCTCAGGGTGGCCGTGCCGCCGTCCATCGTGGATCTCGGCAGCGGCCTCGCCATGCTCTACAAGGATCACCCGGAGGACGAGGACAGGGAAGGTATCTACCTGGCCTTGCTGGACCGTCATGGATCGGTGGTGGGGGCACCCAGGAGGATAGGGCGTGGCGACGGTCCCGATCCGGCCCTGCTCCTGCGTCCCGTGCCGGACGTGCTGAGCACGGCCGCGGTTCGCAGCCTCTCCAACGAGCTGCTCATCGGCCTGAATTTCCTCGATCTCAAGGGGGCGAAGCTCTCCGGAGAGCTCCAGATCTATGCGCACCAGGTGCGGTTCCGCAGGCTCGCTGCCCTGTCGCGTGACGGTGAAGTGGTCCTCTTGTACGTGGAGCAGGGCACGGGTGACACCAGGCTTCTCGTGACGACCGTGGCAAGGATCGGATAGGTTCCTGCCTTCTGCCCTGGAATCAGAAGCCGGAGGCGCCGGTTGCTCCGGTGACGGGTGGGTCATCATGGCAAGGAGATGTCTCATGAGCAGGCAAGCGCTGTTTCCGAAGAGGTGGGTCGTCAACGCGGCAGTGCTCGTGGGTGCGATCTCCTGCGGCCCGGCCGGGCAGAGGCTGCTCGTGGGAGCAGGAGGCGAGCCCAAGCTGGCACCGCGTGAGGCAGAGCAGGGATCCAACCCCGCCACGCTCGAGGTGCTCTTCGCCACGCCGCAGGGAGATGTGGCAGGTCAGCCCGAGATCGCCGTGAGCTTCTCCATGCCCATGAAGGACATCGGAAAGGCCGACGATGATCCCAGCGTGAACGGCACCGTCCCGTTCAAGGTGAAACCTCCCATCGATGGGGAGTTCCGCTGGATGGGATCTCGCACGGTTCACCTGGCGCCGAACAGCCCCATCGCCCAGGCAACGAGGTACGAGGTGACGGTCCCATCGGGACTTGCCTGCCTCACGGGGCACGTGCTCGAGGAACCCTACGAGTTCTCGTTCACCACCTCTCCTCCCTCGGTGGCGACCACCGTTCCCTACTCGCAGGAGCAGTGGGCCAGGCCCGACACGCACATCGAGCTCTACTTCAACCAGTCCATGGATCCCGCCCTTGTGAAGTCCAGCGCTCGACTCATCGTGGAAGGCAAGGACGTGCCGTTCTCGGTCGAGGCGAGAGACCCCAAGGATCCGAAATCCGTGGTCGTGGTCCCGGCCAGCGAGCTTCCGCTCGATGCTGCCGTGAGGTTGATCCTCGAAAAAGGCCTGGTGGGCACGGAGGGGCCCCTTCCCATGACCGCGCCTTTCCAGCTGGATTTCAGGACCTACGGCCCTCTGTCCGTCAAGAGGATCTCGTGCTGGGGGGACGATGACACCACCCCCGCGCTCGAGTGCGATCCCGAGGATCGCGTTTCGATCGAGCTGACCAACGCCATCCCCACGAGCAAACTCGAGAAGCTCGTCACCATCAAGCCAGCCCAGGCCGACGCTTCCTTCGACAAGTGGATGGAGGTCAACCGCTGGGTGGACATCACTCCCTCGACTCACTGGAAGCCGGGCTCGAGCTTCACCATCGCACTGGGTCCGGATCTCGAGGATATGTTCGGGCAGAAGATTCAAGGGCAGCGCAAGTTCGAGGTCCTGACGAAGGACTTCTATCCGAGATGGATCATGAAGTTCGATGGCGATCTGCTCGAGGCGAACGGCTCGAGGATCCTGCCCGTGTCCGTGCTCAACCACGACAAGCTCGATGTCTACCTGCACCGCGTGGATTCCGAGAAGGACGTGGTTTTATTCCTCGAGAGGCTCGATGCCGAAGGCTCGGAGTGGGTCGAAAAGCTCGACGGTACGGTGCACAGGACCCTGGCTTTCCCGAAGGTCCGCAACAAGTCGGTCCTGGCAAAGGTGGATCTCGACCAGGCCAAGGGCAAGCCGGCAGGTGGCCTCGTCTTTGTCAAGATCGAGGATCCAGCCGAGGACTTCGACTGGGACACGAGGGTCATCCGCATCTCCAGCCTGGCGATGACGGTCAAGATCTCCGGCGACCGTGTCGTGGCCTGGGTGACGGACCTGGCAACTGGTGCGCCTCGCGGTGGTGCCACCGTCACCATTCGCGACCGTGACAACGCGACCCTCTGGACAGGGACAACGGACGCGTCGGGCCTCGTCTCCGTGGCGGGCAATCAACTCTGGGACGACTGGTACGCGCTCGGATGGGAAGACAGATGCCCCTACGTGTTCGCGGCGAGCGGTGGAGATTTCAATTACGTCAACGCCTGCGGCACGGACTCCATATCGCCGTGGAGCTTCGACGTGAGCATGGACCCGCTGGCCGGAATGAAGAGCCTCAGCGGGCTCGTCTTCACGGACAGGGGCGCGTACAGGCCCGGCGAGGAGGTGAGCCTGAAGTCAATCGTCCGCTACCAGGAGAAGGGGCGCATGAGCGTTCCGGCAGGCGAGATCTTCACGGTGCTGGTGAAGGACTCCAGGGGAGAGAAGGTCTTCGATGAGAAGGTGAAGGTCAACGGGTATGGCGGCCTTGACGTGAAGGTTCCTCTGGGACCCGCCTCCAGCCTCGGGTACTACTCCGTCAACGTCGGTCCGGATGCGGCCGGCGAGGGGCGCCTGACCCTGTACGGCTCGTTCAGGGTCGAGGAGTACCATCCCCCGTCGTTCGCCGTCCACGTGGACGCCTCGAAGCCCGAGGTGACCCGCGGGACCGATGCGAAGTTTTCGGCCAGTGGAGACTACCTGTTCGGTGCTCCGATGAGCGGTGCGGGCGTCTCCTGGTTCGCGACGGCCCAGCCCGGGTGGTTCGACCCGCCCGCATGGGACGACTTCAGCTTCAGCGACGACTCCTACATCACGGACGACGGCTGGGAAGATCCGTACTACGAGCTCTCCCATTCGGGCAACGGTACGCTGGGCCCCAGCGGGTCCTTCGGGTTCGGCTTCGGTACGGACATCGAGATCATGGACGGCCCTGTGGATTTCACCGTCGAGTCCACGGTGACGGGTCCCGATATGCAGGTCGTCTCGGGTCGCACCCGGCTTCGCGTCCATCCCGCCGATGTCTACGCAGGCGTCCTTGCGGATTCTACCTTCCTTTCGGCAGGAGAGAAGATCGAGGCCAGCGCCGTGGTCGTCGATCTCGGAGGTCAGCCCGTTTCGGGCAGGCCAGTGAAGCTCGACCTCGTACGCCGGCAGTGGAAGTACGTCCAGAGCCAGGGCATGCACGAGGACTCCTACGGGGAGTGGGAGGCCGAGGATACCGGGGTCGCGACCTGCAAGAAGAAGTCGGGTACCGGGCCCGTGAAGTGCCAGTTCTCGATCCCGGCGGCGGGCCGCTACATCCTGCGCGTCACGACCACAGACAAGGAGGGCAGGAGCACGGCGTCTTCCATAGGGCTTTGGGCCACCGGCGCGGGGGACGTGTTCTGGGAGGGCTCCGACGAGCTCGTCGTGGATCTGCATCCCGACAGGGAGGAGTACGCGGTGGGCGACACCGCCCGCATCCTGGTGGAGAATCCCTTCGAGGAGGCCGAGGCGCTCGTCACGGTGGAGCACCACGGGATCCGCGACGTGAGCGTGATGCACTTCACGGATCGTGCGGCCACGATCGACGTCCCCATCGCGGAGGACATGAGGCCCAACGTGTTCGTGTCCGTGGCCCTGGTCCGTGGGCGCGTGAGCTCGGCACCGAAGCTGGGCGGGCCGGATCCGGGCCGCCCTGCCGTGCGGATGGGCTATGCCAATCTGCAGGTGGGAATCGAGGACAGATCACTCAAGGTCGAGGTCGCCTCGGATGAGGTCCGGTACGGCCCTCAAGACAAGGTGGATGTCACGCTCGATGTCCGTGACATGGCAGGCCAGGGCAAGAAGGCCGAGGTGACGCTGTTCGTGGTGGACGAGGCCGTGCTCATGCTCACGGGCTACGAGGCTCCAGACCCCCTGGGACACTTCTACCGTCCCCGCGAGCTGGGCGTGAGAAACGCGGACAGCCGGATGAGCGTGCTCACTCGCAGGGCCTTCGGCACGGAGAAGGGCGAGGTGGGTGGTGGGGGCTGGGGCGAAGAGGAGAGTGGATCGGACATCCGGCAGGATTTCCGCACCACGGTGCTGTTCGTCCCGGATCTCGAGACGGATGCGCAGGGAAAGGCCAGCGCGAGCTTCGTCCTGCCCGACGGGCTCACGACCTACAGGATCATGGCCGTGGCCTCCACGAAGGACGACTGCTTCGGCAGGGGAAATGCCTCCATCAAGGTCTCCAAGCCTCTTCTCCTCAAGCCGGCCCTGCCGCGTTTCCTGCGCGTGGGAGACAGGTTCGAGGCGGGAGTGATCCTGCACGACGGAGGTGCTGGCGGGGGTCTCGTGGCGGTGGAGGCGAAGGCCGAGGGGCTCGTGCTGGATGGCGACTCCAAAATCTCGGTCGAGCTTCCGGCCGGGGGATCCATGCCCGTGAGGTTCGCGTTCATCGCCGATCACGCGGGTGAAGCGGTCCTCACCTTCGACGCCAGGATGGGCGACGATACCGACGCCATCCGGCTCACCAGGCCCGTGATCCTGCCCACGGTCGTGGAGACCGTGGCGACGTATGGCGAGACCGAGTCCCAGTCCATCGAGGGGCTCGGCTCCCTCACGGGGATCCGCGAGGACTCGGGGGGGCTCACCGTGCGCATGTCGTCCACGGCCCTCGTGGGGCTCGACAGGGCGGTGGAGAACCTCGTGCGCTACCCGTACGGGTGCGCCGAGCAGCTCACGAGCAGGATGGTGCCCATGGTGGCGCTCGGCGAGCTGCTCGCCGCGTTCGACGTCGGTGTCGAGCTGGACGAGAAGAGGCTACAGGCCACGGTGAACCAGCTCGAGCAGATGCAACACTACAGCGGCGGCTGGGGATACTTCGCCGGCGCCTCGTGCCCCTATCCCTGGCTCTCGGCGTACGTCCTGTGGGGTCTCGATCAGGCGCGCCAGCGCGGGTACGTGGTGGACGACTACGTGATGAGCACGGGATCCTCGTACCTCGAGCGTGTCCTGCGCGACGAGCACTGGTGCGCGGACATGCCTTCCTGGTGGTGGTCCGAGGTGGGCATCAGCACCAAGGCCTACATCCTCTGGGTGCTGGCCTCCATGGATCACGACATGCCGTCCTACGCCGATCACCTCTACGAGAAAAAGGACGCTCTCCCCCTGTTCTCGAGGTTGCTCCTGGCGGACGCCATCCACCTCATGGGCGGCGACCAGGGGCGGATCGACGACCTCATGCGCGACGCGCTCAACGGCGTCAAGCAGTCCGCGTCCTCGGCTCATCTGGTGGAGAACCTGGGCGACGGGTACGAGATGATCATGCACTCGGAGCTTCGGAGCACCGCCATGGCCCTCTGGGTGCTGCTGGACGTCGAGCCGGATCACGTGCTCGTCCCCAAGATGGCGCGATGGCTCATGGACGCGCGTCGCGAAGACGGCACGTGGGGCAACACCCAGAACGACGCCTGGGCCCTGCTGGCGCTGGCACGATACGTGAGCGTGCGGGAGGCCGAGACACCGGACTTCGTGGCGAAGGTGCTCGTGGCCGGCCGGTCCCTGATGGAGGCGACGTTCGAGGGAAGGGAACTCGAAGAGCAGACCGGCTTCGTGGCCATGTCCGACCTCCTCGCCGGCGGCCCGGGAGACGTGGTCTTCGCCAAGGACGGTGCTGGGCTGCTCTATTACGCCGCCTCGCTGACCTATGCGCGCGACAAGCTGCCCACCGAGCCCATCGACAGAGGATTCTGGGTAGAGCGGGAGTATTATCTCATGGGGCCGGGCGGGCCTTCGCCCCTGCCCGCGGGCCACGATCTCGGAGAAGTGGACGCGGGAGCGTCCGTCCTCGTCAAGCTCACCCTGGTGGTCACGGGCAAGAGGCACTTCGTGGCCGTGGAAGACCCGTTGCCCGCGGGGCTCGAGCCAGTGAACCTGAGCTTCTCCACGGCGAGCATGATGGAGGCGTGGCAGCTCGCAGAGGTGAACGGGCCTTGGTGGTCTCAGCCCTTCTACCATACGGAGCTGCACGACGATCGGGTGGTCCTGTTCGCGGACAGCCTGCAGCCAGGCATCTACAGCTACGGCTACCTGGCGCGGGCCACCACGCCGGGCAGCTTCGTGGTGGCCCCAGCGAAGGCTCATGAGATGTACCACCCCGAGGTGTTCGGCCGCACTGCCTCAGGAGCCTTCACCGTTGCGCCGTGACGTCCGCATCGCCACCTGCGTGGCAGCCGGGGCGTTCATGCGTCCGGCGCAGGCCATCGCGATCGGCTGGCTGGTCCTTTGGGTCGCGAGCTTCGCCGTGGGGGCGAGGCTGGGCGATCCCGCCTCCAGCGTCGGTGCCGACCGGATCGCCGGCCTGCGGATCCTGGACAGCGACGGCGAGCTTCTCCGTGAACCCCTCGGTGCCCAGGGCGACAGGAGCCGCTGGGTCGTACTCGATGAGATCTCACCCAGCATGAAGGACGCCGTGCTCGCCGCCGAGGACCGGCGCTTTGCGAGCCATCCTGGGGTGGATCCTCTCAGCGTGGCGCGGGCCGCGGCCCAGAACCTCGCCGCTGGCCACGTGGTGGCGGGCGGGTCCACGGTGACCCAGCAGCTGGTCAAGCTCACCACCGGAAAAATCCACCGCAGGACCTTCGGGGTCAAGCTCGAGGAGATGGCCGCGGCCCTGCATTTCGAGAGGCACCTCGGCAAGGACGAGATCCTGGAGGCCTACCTCAACTGGGTCCCGTTCGGTCATCTCACGAGGGGGGTCCAGATGGCTTCCTGGACCTACTTCCGCAAGCCCTCCGCCCATCTCACCCTGTCGGAGGCCTCCGCGCTGGCCGCTCTGGTGCGCGGTCCCGGGGCCATGGATCCCTACGCGCATCCGGACCGGCTCGATGCCCGGCGCCGCTGGGTGCTCGGACGCATGCGAGAGATCGGGTCCATCACGGACGAGGCATACGGCCATGCGCTGCACACCCCCACCGTCTTCCTCGAGGCTGCTCCGGTCTTCGAGGCCCCGCACCTGGCCGAGGAGATCCTCCGGCGCACCCAGGCCGACGGCCTTGCGGCGGGTGAGGTGGTCACCACCATCGACTCGCGCATGCAGCGCAGGACCGAGAGCCTGGTGAGGTCGGTGCTCCATGGCCTCGGTGAGCTCGATGTGTCCAACGCTGCGGTCGTGATCATCCACAACCCCACGGCCGAGGTCCGGGCCTGGGTGGGCTCGGGCGGCTACTTCGACACCGAGACGCTGGGCATGAACGACGGGGTCATGGCACTGCGGTCGCCCGGCTCGACTCTCAAGCCCATCCTGTATGCCCAGGCCCTCGAGAGAGGGTACATGACGTCGACCATGCTGGCCGACGTGCCCGTTGCCTTCTACACACCGGACGGTCCGTATCGCCCGCGCAACTACGACGGCCAGTTCCGTGGGCCGGTCCTGATGAGGCAGGCCCTGGGATCGAGCCTCAACGTGCCTGCCGTCGCGGTGGCCGCTGATCTGGGTCCCCAGACGGTGCTCGGCGCTCTTCACCGCGCAGGGTTCGAGTCTTTGGACAGGGAGCCGTCCTACTACGGTGCCGCCATCGCGCTGGGCGACGGGGAGGTTTCTTTACTCGAGCTGGCCGCGGCCTACTCGGCTCTGGCACGTGGAGGCATGTGGCAAGAGCCTGTTCTCGTGAAGCGTGTGCTCGACGCGTCGGGTGCCGACGTGCCCCTGTCGGATGCTCGGCAGCGGCGCGTGTTCGACGAGGGCACGGCCTATCTGGTCACGAGCATGCTGGCCGACCCGGCGGCCAGGGCGCCCACCTTCGGGCAGGCCCACGTCTTCGATCTGGGGTTTGCGCTGGCCGTGAAGACCGGGACGAGCCACGATTACCGCGACAACTGGACCGTGGGATACACTCCCGAGTACACCGTGGCCGTCTGGGTGGGCAACTTCGACGGCAAGCCCATGGGCAACGTCTCGGGCATCACCGGTGCGGGTCCGCTGTTCGGCCGGGTGATGCGAGCAGTGACCCCGGTGGGAACCGTCGTGAGGTTCGTCGCACCGCCAGGCATCGTCACTCACAGGGTGTGTGCCCTGAGCGGGGATCTGCCAGGACCGGCATGCGATGTGACCTACGAGGAGGTGTTCGTGAAGGGGCACGAGCCACGGTCGGAATGCACCGTGCACAGGCTCGTGGAGGTGGACTCGCGTACCGGGCTTCTTGCTGGCGAGTCCTGCCCAGCCGACATGGTCACGACGGCCCGGTTCGAGAGCTACCCCGATGTCCTCCTGCAATGGGCCAAGGAGGCCAACCGGCCTCTTTTGCCCGGGCCTGGCCCCTTGTGCGGACCCATGCAGGGTGACGCCCCGTCGCATGGATCGCCCTCGATCCTCGATCCGTCCGATGGGGCTCTGTTCGTCCTGAACCCGGACGTCCCTCCTGACGAGCAGGCCATCTCGGTTCTGCTGGATCCCGGTGGAGGCAAGGGGCCCGTGACCCTGCTCGTGGACGGCCAGCCAGCCGGCGCAGCGACCCACCCACCATGGAAGGTGAACTGGACCATGGCGCAGGGCGAGCACGTGCTTGCCGCCTCGGTCCAGGGGAAAAAAGGCCTTTCTGTGACTGTCACGGTGGACTGATCTCACAAAGCTGCAGACAATGCCATTATCGAGGGCCTGCTCAAGGAACTTGACAGAATGACCGGTCGAGTTTATATAGTCATTGTTGACTGTATGACCAGAATGGTTCAGGTGGTCAGTCATGAAGACATGGACGAGATCCGATCTGGACAGGATGTTCCAGCAGGTCACTGGGCCAGAGGGCTCGGACGATCCGAGGGTGCGCAAGAAGCAGCGGCTCGTGAAGGCGGCTACGGAGCTTTTCACGCAGCAGGGCTACCGCAAGACGAGCGTGGACGAGATCGCCGAGAAGGCGGGCGTGGCAAAGGGCACGGTCTACCTGTACTTCAAGAGCAAGGCCGAGATCATGGTACACGCCATCGTGGCGGAGAAGAGTCGTTACCTGGGGATCATCGCGCCGTGCTTCGAAGAAGAGGTGAACCCGAGGGACAGGCTCAGGCTGCTGGTGCGAAGCGGCTTCATCATGGGTACGACCATGCCCATGACCGGGAGGCTCCTCGCGGGTGACCGGGAGTTCGTGGCGCTCATGGACGACCTGCCCGAAGGGTTCATGCAGGGGCGGTTGGATCTGGGGCACGACTTCTACCTGGACTTCCTCGGTGAGGCCACGCCCGCAAGGAAGTGGGCGCCCGGCGAGCTCGAGCGCTGGGCAAAGGTCCTGATGGTGCTGGTCTACTTCTCGGGGATGCTGGTGGAGGACCGCATCCGCATGGGCATGAGCGTGGACGAGGTGGCCGGGGTCCTGGCCGACATGGTCGTCGACGGCATCGACGGCCCATCCGGAGGAGAACGATGAGAATGCAACGCACGGGGGACACGAGGCTCGTCCTGGGACTTTTCTGCTCGCTCGCGATCTTCGCCGCGGGCGCGGCCGGTGCCGGTGAGGCGCCCCAGCCGGGCGATCCGGGTTTCGCCGAGTACGTCATGGAGAAGATCGACGACCAGTACCGCGGCGAGAAGAGCCACGGGATCATGGAGATGAAGGTCAAGACGGTGAACTGGACCAGGACCATGAGCCTGGAGTCCTGGACCATGGGCAAGGACTACTCGCTCATCCGGATCCTGTCGCCCAAGAAGGAGAAGGGCACGGCCACGCTCAAGGCCAAGAACGACCTGTTCACGTACCTGTCGAAGACGGACAAGACCATCAAGATCACGTCCGGCATGATGGGAAGCTCGTGGATGGGCAGCCACTTCACCAACGACGACCTGGTGCAGGAATCGCGACTGTCGGAGGACTACACCATGAAGATGACGTTCTCCGGGATGGCCTCGGGGACCGAGATCCACCGCTTCTCCCTCGAGCCCAAACCCAAGAGCGCGGTGGTGTGGGGAGGGATCGTCGTGTCGGTGCGGGCTTCAGACCTGCAACCTCTGCGCCTCATCTACCTCGACGAGGACGGCAAGCAGGTGCGGGTGCTGAAGTTCTCCGAGCACACCACCATCGACGGGCGCACCCGTCCGCTGAAGATGGTGATGAAGCCTCTGGACGGCTCGGGCGAGTACACCCAGGTGCGGTGGAAGGACCTGGACTTCGGCGTGAAGCTGGACAAGGGCTTCTTCAACATCGCCAAGCTCAAGACCCTGTGACCGGGAGGAACGCGTGAGCGTGACGAAGATGGCCTGGCGCAACGTGTGGCGCAACCGGCGCCGCACGCTGGTGACCGTGGCGGCCATGACCCTGGCGCTGTTCGTGGAGATCCACCACACCAGCCTCATCGACGGCTACATGGCCAGCATGGAGCGCAACATCCTGGACCTGGAGCTGGGCGACATCCAGATCATGGCCCAGGGATACCGCGACGACCCTTCCATCTACGAGCGCATCGAGGACCCCGGTGCTCTCGTGGCGAAGCTCGAGAAGGAAGGGTACGCGGCCTCGTCGCGCCTTCTGGGAGCCGGGCTCGCCGCGGGAGGCGACACGTCCGCGGGCGTGAGCCTGCGGGGCGTGGACCCGGTCAAGGAGGCGACCGTCAGCAAGGTGGGACGGCACGTGGCCGTGGGCAAGTGGCTGGACCCGGCCGACCCCAAGGGCGTCGTCATCGGGAAGAAGCTGGCGAGGACGCTGAGCGCCAGGCCCGGCGACGAGATCGTCGTGCTCACGCAGGGCGCGGACGGCTCCATGGCCAACGACCTGTACCGCGTGCGCGGGATCCTCGAGAGCATCGGCGACGGAGTGGACCGAGCGGGCGTGTACATGCTCGAGCCGGCGTTTCGCGAGCTGTTCGTGATGCCCGAGGGCGCGCACCAGATCATCGTGCGCAAGCCCGCCGGTGCGGATCTGGTGGCGGCCACGGCGCTGGCGCGGGAGCTGGCGCCGGGGCTGGACGTGGAGTCGTGGCGCGAGATCATGCCCACCATCGCCTCCATGCTGGACTCGGTGAAGTCGATCATGGGCACCATCTACGTCATCATCTTCGCGGCCGTGGGCATCGTGATCCTCAACGCCATGCTCATGGCCGTGTTCGAGAGGGTGCGCGAGCTGGGCGTGCTCAAGGCCATCGGCGTGGGGCCAGGAGGAGTGCTGCGACTCATCGTGGCCGAGTCCGCCATAC
>JBFYZU010000115.1:0-3992 GCA_041309365.1 Myxococcota bacterium | reverse complement strand
CGCGCGGCGATCCGGCCATGACCGTGCTCGTGCCACAGGAGCAGTACCGCGAGAACTACACCTTCACCGCGCCGTCGTCCTACAACAGCACGACCAACGGCCAGAGCTACGTGCTCATCGTCAAGCCGCCGGGCATGCTTTTGACCCTGGACACGGCCACCCTGTCCATCCCCTGGATCGTCATCGGCGGCTGGGAGATAGGCGTGGTCCCCGTCGAAGGAGGCACCCACTACATCTACGGCGACGAGCCCTTCGGCATGATCACCTACGGCCTGGGCTCGTTCACGTCCTACGCCTACCCGGCCGGCCTGAACCTCGAGCAGATCACCGTCATCATCTGACGTCCCTCTTGCCTCGCACACCCGAAGCGTCGACAGAATGGAGTGTTGCTGTCGACTCCGGGGCGCCGACTCCCTATAATCCCCTCCCCGTGGCCAAAGAGACGGACAGACTGGCGCTCGCGAGGCGGATCGCCGGTCGCGCGGCATTGCCCGCCTGCATGGCGCTTGCAGTGGCCTGCCACCTCGCCATGGTCATGTACTTCGAACGCCCCTTCCTGAACACGTTCACGGACGCGCCCAACGGCTGGCTGGACTACGACACGCACATCGAGCAGGCATGGAGGGTCACAGAGGCCCTGGACGGCTGGGGGAAAAGCTGGGCCTACGACGTGCAGCTCCTGGCAGGCTACCCCAACGGCACCATCTTCGACGCCGACAACAAGGGCTGGGAGCTGTGGACCTACGCCCTGTGGAAGCTCGGGCTGTCCAGGGGCATGGCCTTCAACCTGTTCATCCTGCTGGCACACCTCATGGTGCCATGGGTGGCGCTCGCGGCGGCGCGCAACTTTGGCCTCGGGTGGTGGCCGTCGCTTCTGGCCTTCGTGCTCGCCATGATGCTGTGGTTCTTCGACGCCTTTCCCCACTGGTGCTGGTGGGTGGGCATGATCGCCTGGGCCATGGCCGGCGCGTTCGCGGTCCTTCCTCTGTCGCTGATGTACCGCTACGTGGAGGACGGAGGATGGTGGCGCGCCGCGCTTCTGGCCGTGACCCTGACCGTGGCGCACCTCATCCACCCCTACAGCTTCGGAATCCTGGTTTTCCCCATGGCCGTCATCTACGCGAGGGCCGCCAGGACCATGGGATGGAAGCGCCACGTTGGCGTGATATCGGCCGCCGTGGTCACCGTGGCCGCGAACGCCTACTGGCTGATCGTGGCCCTGCAGTTCTGGCATTACATCCTGGACTCCGCGTTCTACTGCCAGAGCACGGCCGTGTACCTTCTGACCGACTACCTGGGCCTCATCAAGGAGCCCCTGGTGACGGGGGTGCTGGGCAACCGCACGGGGTTCAGGTTCATGACGTTCATGGCCGCGGCCGGCGCTCTCGTCCTGTGGTACAGGTCGAAGGATCGCAGGCTCGTGCCATTTGCCGCAGGCCTGGCGATGCTGCTGGGCCTCACCTACCTGGGCGGTTACTTCTGGGTCACGAGGCAGATCCAGCCCTACAGGCACGTGCTGCCCGCCATGTACATGGCCGTGCTGCCTGCGGCGGCGTTCGTCGAGATGGTGGTCCGGTCCGGCGCGCTGCGCAGGCTTCCGGGCCTGGCCTACGCGGTGCTCGGCATCGCAGCGCTCGTGGCTTTGCCCCACCTGGCGCGAGACGTGCTGTACTTCGTTCCGGCTCTCGTACCGGTGCCCACGGAGATCCCGGAGGGCAAGCCTCACATCTCGGACATCCACGGCTTCGGCTCCATCGGCTACCCCAGGCATATGGAGTTTCGTCACCAGCCCGCGTGGAAGGACTTCGACCGGATGGCAGAGTGGGTGTCGGGCATCGACGACGGCCAGGGCCGGTTCCTCGTGGAGTGGTGGATCCTGGGCGAGCACCTGTCGTGGCGCACGAACGCCCAGATCCTGGGCGGGTTCCGCGAGCGCAACCTCGCCCACAGCGCAGCCAACTTCTTCCGCCGCCACCCGGACGGTGCCGTGTCCGACGAGGTCATCGACCGCTACCTCACGGACTACGCGGTCGAGTACGTCATCATGACGCACCAGAAGCCCGCATTCGAGGGGAGGCCAGGGCTGTTCGAGGGGGTCAAGTGGGTCCCCCCGCACAGGATCTACAAGGTGACAAAGCCACCTTCCTACTTCCAGGAGAACGCCGGCAGGGTGGAAGCGTCGATGAACCTGCTCGAGGTCACGGGCACGAACCCGCAGGCGGACGTTGTGCTGCGCTTCCACTTCCTCGAGACCCTGGTGTGCGAGCCGGGTTGTGCCATCGTCAAGGAGCCGGTCCTCTCGGACCCGGTGGGCTTCATACGCGTGCTTGCGCCCCACCCGGCGGACTTCTCCATCGTGAACGGCTACCGCTTCTTGTGATGGTCGCCGGCGGCGAGCTTCTTTGAGCCGCCGTTTTTCCACCTCTCGAGGTCGGACACGTACAGGTTGCCGAACCGGCGGTCCGAGGGACCCCCGGCCATGCAGGTCGAGAGCCACGGCTCGCCCATGTCGGCGAGGACGCGCAGGGAAGGAGCGAAGCTCGTGACGCGGCCGGCGCTCCTGTAGACCTGACCCTGGTGCACGGTGGCGCGGCCGCCCGGAAGCGGGATGGGGCCGTGGTCGAAACCGAGCAGTCGAGGCATCTTGCCGCCGAAGAAGATGTTCGTCAGGGTGATGCGGTTGCGTTCCCCCCAGGTCACTGCCGGACGGCTTTCCGCCCTCGAGAGAGCCTCTCTCCAGAGCTCCTCGCGGGACCTTCCCGCGAACCAGGCCGACGAGGGAGACAGGAGCACATCATCGAAGCTCTTGTAGAAATCGACGAAGGTCCCGGTCTCCGAGGCCAGGTATCCTACCACCTCGTCGCCCAGCCCGCTCGCGCCGAACACCCCTTTTCGCAGCTCCTCGTAGAAATCCTCGAACAGCGCGGCCCCGCGAGAGCCCGTGTCGTAGCAGCGATCCCACTGGCCGAGCATGCGGCCTCGCTCCGTGTCGGGGAGCAAGGGAGCCAGGACCTCGAGAAACCTGTCGGCCTGCAGCGAGCGGGTATCCATCTGCAAGGCCCCCATGCGCGCCACGTCCATCTCCCGCGTCGAACCGAGCACCTGCTCTATCCTGCGCGCCCTGTAATCGCCCATGGGCATGTCGATGGGAGACACCAGGCCCAGGTGGTTCAGGTCCTGGTTCGCCGTGACGATGAACCCCTCGGGGGGATCGATGCACCTGGGGAGCTCGCCCGGATCCACGAAGCCCTGCCAGTCCGAGTCCGGGTCCCAGCCGGGCAGCGGCGCCAGCCCGTTGCCCCGCTTGCGCCGCGGCATGAGCCCCGACATCTGCATGCCGATGTGGCCGCCGACATCGGCCAGCACCCAGGAGAAGGACACCTCGAGCCGGCCCAGGAGCTCCATGCCCTGCTCGACGTCACTCGCCTCGAGCATGCCTATCATGGAGGCGACGGATCGTGCCCCCGAGGCTCCCGGCGCCCACCGCGTGGCCAGGTAGTGACCCTTGACGGCGGGATCCCCGTCGAGCACGCCGTGCAGGTTCTCGTGCACCACGAGACGTACCGGGGCCTTGCCCTTGCGCAGGATGGTCTCCTCGCGCACGTCGAAGGCGACCCAGGAGTCGCCGCGCCTGTACCGGCCATCCTCGACGTCCTCCACCCAGGAGTCCACCGCGTCCATGAACGTGTACGTGGCGCCCCAGGCCAGATCCTGCGTCCGGCCCACGAGGATGCCGGGCACGCCCGGCATGCCAGCGCCCGCGGCCCACCTGCCCGGGCCGAGATCGAGGACCATCTCGTACCACACGTTGGGCAGGCGGTTCGTCTCCAGGTGCGGATCGTTGGCGAAAAGGGCGTTGCCCGATGCGCTCCTCGACGGGCCCACTACCCAGCTGTTCGAAGCCATCATGCGAGGGGCCGGGCTGAGCCAGCGGATCGAGTCCGGTACCATGCGCTCGCCCAGAGATCGGAAGAGCACAAGATCGGAAGAGC
>JBFYZU010000114.1:0-9433 GCA_041309365.1 Myxococcota bacterium | reverse complement strand
TTTCTCGACGACGTGTTCCACAGCTTCGGCTTCTCCATGGTCGTGGGGCTGGGCGCCGGATCCCTCGTGGCCACGCTGTTCACGATCCGCAGGTGGACGCTCAGGCGCATCGGGATCGCGGGCAGCCACGTGGGCCTCGTCGTGATCCTCGCGGGCGCGGCCGTGGGCTCGGTCTGGGGGGTGAAGGGCCGGATCGAGCTGCGCGTGGGCCAGACGGCGGACCGCTTCGTGAAGGTGGGCCCGGGCCATGAGATGGAGGAGGCCTTGCTGGGCTTCACGCTCAGGCTCGACAGGTTCGACCTGCTCTACTACGAGCCGGACTTCAGGCTGCGCGTGTACGAGATCCTCGAGGACCAGGAGAAGCTCGTGGTCTCGGTGGATCCACGATCTCCGGCCGCATCGGACAGGCTCTCGCGACACGGCGCCACGCTGGTCGGCTACTGGCCCGACCACAGCATGAGGCTCGAGGTCGAGCCGGCCGGCCAGGGCCAGGCCGGAGCCGCGGCCGCCCTGGGCATCGGTGCCGCGGGCGCGCCAGGAGACACCACGTGGCTGTTCGACCCGGGGCACGGCCAGGTCGAGTACATCCGGTTGACGGGAGGCGAAACCCTGGGCTTCGTGTGGTCAAAGGCCAGGGCCGACGAGGTCGTGGCGCGGGTCGCCTCGGGAAAGAAGGGAGGCCCGACGCACGCGATCGAGCTCGAGGGCGCCCGCCTCGAGGTCGAGGTGGGCAGGACCTACGCCTTGCCGGGCACGGATCTCACGATCCGCGTGCTGGCCGCCTACAAGGACTTCGTGATCGACCCCGAGACCAAGCAGCCGGAGGAGCGCTCCTCGGAGCCCGACAACCCCGCGCTCTCGGTGGAGATCTCCGACTCCACGGGCGCCATTCTGGAGAAGAGGTGGCTTTTCGCCAACTTCCCGGGCTTCGGCCACAAGGACAGCCCATCCGGGCCCAAGATGGAGTACTCCTACGAAGGCGGCACGGACGCGTTTTCGGGCGGATGGCTCGTGGTCGGGGAGCTGGCCGAGGCATGGGCCATCGCTCCCGGCACCGAGAACAGGGTGGTGGCCGCCCGCGAGGGGTCGACGATCGAGGTGGGGCCTCACAGGCTCGTCGTGGACTCTCTTCTGGCATCGGCCGGCGTCAGGTACGTGCACACGAGCCTCTCCGACAAGGCCGTGAGGCCCGTGGCCGAGATCTCGGTCGTGGGCGAGGACCAGACGCGGTTCCTCGGCGTCAACCAGGCCGCGTCCTTGCCGGACGGCCTGGTGCTGGCGCTCGCGCCCAAAGGCGACGACGTGCGAGACTACGTCAGCACGCTGACCGTCCTCGAGGCCGGCCGCGAGCGGCTCGTGAGAAAGGTGGAGGTGAACCACCCTTTGACCTACGGCGGGTTCTCGGTGTACCAGTCCGAGTACGACCCGCGCGACACGGACTTTTCCGGGTTCGAGGTGGTGCGCGATCCCGGCATGTGGCTCGTGTACCTCGGCTTCGTCCTCTTGATCGCCGGCGTGACCCACGTGATCCTCGTCGTGCCGATCGCCGACAGGCTGCGTCGCGGCAGACGGGCATCCACCATGAAAGGCCAGGCCGATGCAGGGGCATGAAGGGCTGGACATCGCGCTTTTGCCGCTGTGCCTGGCGGCCTACGGCGCGGCGACTTTCGCCTACGCGGCCATGTGGAGGTGGCGCGTGCGTGCCCTCCACGTCGTCGCACCCGCGCTCCTGGGCGTGGGGCTCGTCGTCAACCTGGTGCAGATGACCTTCAGGTGGGTGACCGTCGGCCAGCCGCCCTTCAAGACCCTGTTCGAGTCGCTCATCCTGCTCGCGGCCTGCATCGCCATCGTCTACCTCGTGGTGGAAGCCGTCTACAGGCTGCGCATCCTCGGCCTGCCGTCTGCCCTGGGCCTCGCCGGCACCACGTTCTACGCGCTCGCGCAGGTGCAAAAGGAGGCCGTGAACCTGCCCGCGGCGCTGCAGAGCGGGTGGTTCATCCCGCACGTCGTCGTGTACTTCTTCGGCTACGCGGCCCTGTTCGTGGGCTTCGTCGCGGCCGCGCTGTTCCTCGTCCGGCCGGCCCCGATCAGGCTCGGCCGCCAGGATCTGACCGGAGAGGCGCACATCGACGTCGAGAAGCTCATGAACGGGGCCGTTCGCTTCGGGTTCGCGCTTCTGACTTTGGGCCTTCTCATGGGCGCCTTCTGGGCCAAGGATGCCTGGGGCGACTACTGGGTGTGGGACCCCAAGGAGACCTGGTCGCTCGTGAGCTGGCTGGTGTTCGCCACGTACCTCCACCTGCGGTTCGTCTCCGGGTGGAAGGGCCGCAGGATCGCCGTCGTGGTGGTCGTGGGGTTCGCGGCCGTGATGTTCACCTACCTGGGCATGCAGCTCCTTCCGACGGCCGGGCAGAGCATGCACGTCTACCAGTGACCCCATAAGGGCCGCGGCTCGCGCCCGGCACGCGGGCAACCACGCGATGTTGCAGGTATCTGCCGTTCCGCTCCCCCCGGGGTCTTTCCTTGTAACCATTTCGGTGCTAGCAAGTATGAGCGCACAGGAGGAACGCCAATGTCACACTCTCGTTTCAAGGTACTCTCGCTGGTCCCGGCCCTGCTTTTCGTCGTGGCCTGCAACGACGGATCCTCGTCAGGCACCGACACCAGCACGGACACGGGCGTGGACCCCGATGTCGTCACCGACACCCTGACCGACACCGTGGCCGACACCCTCATCGACACGACCCCCGTGGACACGGTGGACGACAACCCGGCCGACACGCCCACCGACCTCGTGGAGGACGGCGACGCGGTCGAGGACGTGGAGACCGACGTGCCCGCCGACATTCCCGACGACGTGCACGGGGACTCCCCGGCGGACGTGCACGGGGACGGCGACGTCCTGGACGAGGATGCGGTGGCGTGCCTGCCGGCCTGGGGCATCATCAACGAGTTCGTCCCGGACGAGCACGGCGCCGAGGGGTCGTCCGACGAGACCTTCATCGAGATCCGCACCGAGGCGGGAGTGGACCTGACCGGAGCCGTGATCGAGTGCGTGAACGGCGACGGCGGCACGGTCTACCTCACCGTCGACCTCGCAGGCACCGTGGACACCGACGGCTTCTTCGTTGTGGGCGAGGACGCGGCCATCGCCAACACGGACCAGGTGCTGAACAACCTCAACGGCCTGCAGAACGGCCCGGACGGCCTCATTCTTCGCGACTCGTGCGGCACCATCCTCGACGCGGTGGGCTACGGCGCGTTCGGCGTCTCCGATGTCTTCTCCGGAGAGGGCACGCCGGTGGCGGTGGGCGGCGAGGGAACGTCTCTGGGCCGCTGCCCCGGCGCTCCGGCCAGCGTCGACACGGACGACAACTCGGCCGACTTCGTGACCATCGCGGTCCCCACCCCGGGCGAGGCCAACCCCGCCTGCGACTAGCGGCCCCTCTTCCTGACCGCTCTCGATCGTCCTGTTTCCCGGGGCTCGCCCCCGGGCCCGGCCGGACGTCACCTGTCGAGGACCATGGCTATCGCCTTCTTGGGGCAGGCCGCGGCGCACAGGCCGCAGCCCTTGCACAGGGTCAGATCGATGACGATGCGGCTGGTGACCGGATCGCGCGTGATG
This sequence comes from Myxococcota bacterium, assembly GCA_041309365.1. GTDB lineage: Bacteria > Myxococcota_A > Polyangia > DRWM01 > DRWM01 > JAFDER01. Next base: position 5,808 of record JBFYZU010000114.1, on the reverse strand, counting down.
CACAGGTCGGGGCAGATGAGCACGCAGACCTCGCAGAACTCGCACTGGACAGTGGCCAGGCATCCGAGCGCGCCATCGTCCAGGGGAAGCTCGCAGGTGCGCTCCTTCATGGCTTCTCCGCCACGGCCAGGAAGGCCGGGTGCCTGCCTCCTGCCAGAGCCACCATCTCGTGCTCCAGCGCGCAGGTGGCGCACCTGTAGTCCTGGGCGCAGGTCGCGCCTGCGACAAGGCCCATGAGCGCGTAGCGGCACGGCCGCGGCGAGCCTTGGCGCAGCCTGTCGATGGCCAGCGTCTCCACCTCGATGCACCCCGTGGGGCAGACGTGGGCGCAGGCCCCGCACCCGATGCACGCCGACGCGTCGTCCTCGCCGAACGCCAGCGTGACGATGCGGCGGGCGCCCCGGCCCGCGAAGCACAGGGCGTGCGCGCCGGCCAGCTCGGCGCACGCGCGCACGCACAGCCCGCACAGGATGCACAGCTCGTCCGGCCTCGCCGGCCTGAGCCCGGTCACGTCCGCGCCCATCCTCTCGGCCATCTCGCGCAGCCTGCGCGATCCCGGAGCCCTGGCAACGTGCAGGGCCATGACGAGCTTCCTGAGCCTCGAGAGCCGCGGGCTCCGGGTGACCACCTGCAGGCCCTCTCGAAGCGGATAGTCGCAGGACGTGACCACGCGGCTCGGCCCGCCGCTCGCCACCTCCACGATGCACAGCCTGCAGGAGGCGGTGGCGCCGAGCCCGTCCTCGTGGCACAGGGTGGGGATGTCCGCGCCTTCCCTGCGGGCCGCTCCGAGGATCGTCTCGCCCGGCTCGAAGCGGACCTCTCTTGCGTCCAGCACGAAGGTGGGCCGGCCGGTCACGGGTGCGCCTCCAGGTACGAGATGGCCGCCCGGGCCGCGGCGATGCCGGATGCCACGGCGTCCACCACGCTGCGCGAGCCGTTCACGAGATCGCCGGCCGCGAACAGGCCCGGCGCTCCGGTTGTGAGGAGCGTGCCCGCCGGCCCGAGCCGCGATCCGGGAAGGCCGGAGACGAACTCGCGGTCCACGCCCCGCCTCACGGCCACCACGAGATCGGCTTGCGCTCTTCTCGCGGGCCCGGCAGGCCGCGGAGCCACTCTCCCCCTTCCCGCGGGGACCGGGTCGAGAGGCACGATGGCCACGCGTCCCCGCGTCACGGCCACGGCCGCGTTGTCGAGCACCTCGACACCCTCGCGCCGCGCCTCGGCGAGAGCGCGCGGGTCGAAGGCCGCGAGCGCCAGCGGCACGGGCACCACCACCGTGACCGATCTCGCCTTGCGCGCCAGCGCCGTGCGCGCCGCGGCCAGGGCGGCAGGCCCCTCGCCGTCCACCAGCACCCTGCCCGCCGGGGCAAGGCCTTTGCGCATGAACTCCACGACTCCGACGATCTTCTCTCCGGTCGGGCCCTCCTGCGCGCCGACGGCCAGGATCACGGGCCCCCGCTCGAGCATCCCCGCCACCTCGGCCGGCCCGACGTCCCTTCCGGTCGCCATGGCGACTTTGCTGGCCGCGATGCGGCCGAGGTCGGCCTGGAGTGCTTCGCCAGGCAGCACGAAGCCCGGGATGCACGACGCCACCAGGCCTCCAGGCCTTCCTTCGCGCTCGAGGATCGCGCAGCGCACGCCGGCCGCCGCCAGGTGGCTGGCCGCGGCAAGGCCCGCGGGGCCGGCGCCGACGACGATGACCCTCTCCGAGCCGTCGGGCCGGCCGAACACGGCCCGCGCGACCCTGCCCTGATCGGCGAAGGCCTCGCGCTTGAGCCTCCGGACGGGCGTGGGCGAGTGCAGGCTCGCCCGCACGCACGCGCTCTCGCACCCGGCCAGGCACACGTGTCCCAGAACAAGAGGCAAAGGGTTCGAAAGAAGGATGATGCGCCGCGCCTCGGCCATGTCGCCGCGGGCCATGGCCCGCACGTAGCCGGGCACGTCCTGGCCCAGCGGGCACGCGGCCGCGCAGGGCGAAAGCTCGCGAAGCCTCTCGGGGCCGCAGAAGCGGTGCTCGCGCACCACGCGTGCCCTGAGCGAGCCGGGCTCCTGTCGCATCAGGTCGTCCGCCCACGCCGGGCAGGCCTGGATGCAGGCGCCGCAGGGCAGGCACCTGCCCGCGTCCCACACGGGGTGATGGGTGCGGCCCGCGACCATCAGCCGGCCTCCCTGGCCAGGGCCAGCCCCGCCTCGTGACCGATGCGCAGGGCCCGCTCGTTGACGTCGAGGGCGTGGGCGCCGAACGCCTCGGCCAGCGCCTCGATGACCGGCTCGAGCGGGACGAGGCCGGTCAGGCCCACCACCGCCCCCAGCATGATCACGTTGGCCGCCTGGACCTTGCCGAGCGTCCGGATGGCCTCGGCCGTGGCAAGGACCTCGTGGTGAATCCTGGCGTCCGCCGCGTCGCGCTTGACCCCGTAGGGATCGACGAGGACGACTCCGGACGCGGCGACCGAAGGCAGATACGCGCGGTAGGACTCGTCGTTCATGACGGCCAGGACGTCCGGCCGCGTCACGTGGGGAAAATCGATGAAGCCCTCGCCCACGATCACCACGTCGGACTTGGTGACTCCCCCGCGCGCCTGCGAGCCGTAGCTCGACGAGGAGGCGGCCCGAAGCCCGCCCCTGGAGGCCGCCTCGCCCAGGATGGCCCCGGCCGTGACCACGCCCTGGCCGCCGCTGCCCGCGAAGCGTATCTCGATGCGGTCAGCCACGCGTCCACTCCCCCACCACGAACCTGCCCTCGAGCTCCTTCGAGGTCATGCGCGAGGCTGTCTCGCGATCCACGCACAGCCTCTCCACGTGCTCGTAGAGCCGTGCCGGCTCCGGGATCCGGTTTCGCCGGCCGAACTGCGTGGGGCACGGGCTGATGGCCTCCACGAAGCCCATGCCGGCCACGCCGATCGCCTTGGCGATGGAGTCGATGAGCCTGCTCGGCCGCGTCACGGGCCAGCGGGCCGCGTACGTCGCTCCCGCGCTCATGACCAGGGAGGTCAGGTCGAAGGGCCTGTAGGGGTTTCCCTGGGGTGCCGTGGCCGTGACCATGCCGAGAGGCGTGGTGCTCGCGGTCTGGCCTCCGGTCATGCCGTAGATCTCGTTGTTGGCGCAGATCACGGTCAGGTCGTGGCCGCGCCGCGCCGCGTGGATGAGGTGGTTTCCGCCGATGCTCGACAGGTCGCCGTCGCCGCTGATGACCACGACCTCGAGCTTCGGGTTGGCCACCTTGGCGCCCACGGCGTAGGCGATTGCCCTGCCGTGCAGCGTGTGGAGCGTGTCCGCGTCGAAGTGCGGGCTCGGGATCCAGGCCGCGCACCCGATGCCGGACACGTAGAGCATCCTGCGCTCGTCGAGCCCCAGGCCGGCCACGGCCCTGAGCACCGCGTGCAGCAGGATCCCGTGGCCGCACCCCGCGCAGAAGGTGGTGGCGCCGACGCCCGGCCGCAGCATCTCTTGCATGTCGCGCGTCACGCCATCGCCTCCATGACCCTGTCGCGGATGGCGTCCGGGGCGATGATCCGGCCGTCGGTCTGGCCCAGCCTGTGCACGGTCCTGTGGGCGTGAAGCTCCACCAGATCGGCCACCTGGCCGCGGTTCATCTCGGGCACGACGATGTGCCCCACCTGACCTGCGAGCCTGCGCACTTCCTCGTCCGCGAACGGCCAGATGGTCACGAGCCGGAGCAGGCCCGCCCGGACGCCCTCGGCTCTCAGCGCGCGCACCGCGGCCAGCGCCGAGCGCGCGGTGAACCCGTAGGCCACGACCGCCACGTCCGCGTCCTCGAGCATGTGGCCGTCGACCTGCACGATATCGTCGCGGTGGTCCGTGATCTTGCGGTTGATGCGCTCCACGAGCCTCGCGTGCACCTGGGGGTGATCCACGCGCCTGAAGCCCCACTCGTCGTGGGTCGAGCCCGTGACGAGGAGCCTCTCGCCCTCGCCGAACGAGGGCATGGGCGGCACGCCCGCGGGGTCGTCCGTGCCGAAGGGCGGCGCGCCCGGCCTCTTCGCCCTGTCCACGACCGCCGGGTGCGGATCGAGGACCGCGGTCTCCCTGAGGTGGCCCACGGCCTCGTCCGCGAGCAGGAACGTGGGCACCCTGTAGCGCTCCGCGAGGTTGAAGGCTTGCACCGTGAGGTCGTGCATCTCCTGCACGCTCCAGGGCGCGAGCGCGATCGGGTGGTAGTCGCCGTGGCTGCCGTACCGAAGCTGCATCACGTCGCCCGAGCCCACGTGCGTGGCCTGGCCCGTGCACGGCCCGGCGCGCTGCACGTCCACCACCACGACGGGCGTCTCGGTCCAGGCAGCGTACCCCAGCCCCTCCATCATCAGGCTCAGCCCGGGGCCGCTCGTGGCTGTCATGGACTTGCGCCCCGCCCAGGACGCGCCGATGGCCGCGCTGATGGAGGCGATCTCGTCCTCCATCTGGATGAACGCGCCGCCCGCGCCGGGCAGCCTCGCGGCCATGTGCTCCATGATCTCGCTCGAGGGCGTGATGGGATAGCCCGCGTAGAAGCGGCACCCTGCCGCGAGCGCACCCTCGGCCGCGGCGACGTTGCCCATGATGAACCGGGGGCCTCTGGCGGATCCTGGGGTGTGCGTCACGTGAGGATCACTTCGGGAGGTGGGTCGCGATCTCCTTCTCGATCCAGTCCACGACGGCCTTGCCCTTCATCAGGCCGTCGAGCTGCGACGCGTCGCTCATGCGGATCTTGAACAGCCAGCCCTTGCCGTAGGGGTCCTCGTTGATGGCCGAGGGCTCGTCCGCGGCCTCCTCGTTCACCTCGATGATCTCGCCGCTCACGGGCGCGTAGAGCTTCCCCATCCACTTGCCCGTCTCCACGCTGCCGACGAGCTCGTCCGCCTCGGTCTGCTCGTCCGTGTCCGGCAGCTCGATGTAGGTGATCTCGCCGGCGGCCTTGCACGTGAAGTCCGTGATGCCGACGACGGCCACGTCGCCCTCGACACGGACCCACATGTGCTGCTTGTGGTAGTGCAGATCGTCGGGGAGCTCGTACTCGTTGATCTTGACCATGGGCGCCTCCTCTCGTCGGTCGCGCCTCTCATCCGCCGAAGCGCTGGATGAGGGCGTCGGCCTTTATCCGGTTGAGCTGGAAGCCGACTTCCTTGCCTCCCAGTCCCAGGGCCAGCCCGAGCAGCTGGGGGTAGTAGATCACCGGCAGGTTGTACTCCGTCCGTGCCACCTTTTCAATCCGCTTCTGGTTGCCCTCGAACATGACCGAGCAGAACGGGCACACCACCACCATGGCATCGGCGCCCGCCTCGCGCACCGCGTCGAGCTTGCTTCGCGCCATGGCCAGGGCCGTGGCCTCGTCGATGCCCAGGATGGCGCCTCCGCAGCACCCCAGACGGCCCCTGTAGTCCACGCTCGTCGCCCCGATGGCGCGCACCAGGTCGTCGATGGAGTGGGGGTTCTCCGGGTCCTCGCCCGCGTGCACCTCGCGAGGCCTGAGGAAGTGGCAGCCGTAGTGCACGGCCAGCTTCATGCCCGAAAGGGGCCTCTTCACGGCCGCCCGGATCCGGTCCGCGCCGACGTGCGAGGCCAGCACCTCGGCGATGTGCACGACCCTGACGCCTCCCTCGTAGCGCAGGCCCTCCGGCCCGAGGTCGCCATTCACGCGCTCCTTCTTCCCGGGGTCGTGCTCGAGCTCGGAGGCGGCCTCCATGAGGCTTCCCCCGCAGGCCGAGCACAGCACGCACAGGTCGAGCCCCTCGCGCCCTGCGATGGCGAGGTTCCTGCCCGCCATGACCAGCGCCGTGTGCGCGGACACGCTCTGCACCGGGTAGCCGC
>JBFYZU010000113.1:0-5507 GCA_041309365.1 Myxococcota bacterium | reverse complement strand
AGGACATCCAATGAACGGATCTTTGGCCCTCAGGCACTTCTCCTGCGGATCTTTGTTACGATGGCACGATACGAGCACCTGCCCATCTACAAGAGGCGCTTCGAGCTGGTTGTGCACCCTTTTTGCTCCTGTTTGACCGAGTTGCTAGATTCGGATGGATGGTCCATCGCCAAAAGAGGCTAGGACGACATCGCCCGCGCTCCCGATGAGCGCAGTGCCATGGACGTCTGCTCATCCTCGATCCGAAAGCCGATTCCGGTCTCGGAGATCATCCTCTTCGGGTCGAAGGCCAGGGGGGGGCGACAATGGTGCAGGGTAGTGCGGTGATACCTTCCTGGTGCGTGATCGTCCTGGCCGTCGTGATGGTTGCAAGGTGCCGTCAGCCCGAGAAGCGGGACGTGCCTGCCGAGACGCGGGGTGCAGGGGCTTCGCTTCGAGACGACGGCCTTCGGCCGTCTCTCGGCGAAGAGGGGACAAGGGTGGCTGCGGCCGGGGGCGCGCCTCGGCTGGATCTCCCCCTGGCGTGCGCCAAGACCGGGTGCGTGGTGCGAAACTTCGTGGACGCGGAGCCGGGGCCCGGGGCGAAGGACCACGCGTGCGGTGCGCTGACGTACGACGGGCACGACGGCACGGACATCCTGGCGCCGTCGTACGAGGTCATGGCCTCGGGGGTCGATGTCGTGGCGGCCGCAGGTGGGACAGTGCTGCGGGTGCGAGACGAGATCCTCGACGCGAGCATCCACGGCGGCGGGGGGTCGGTCCAGGGCAGGGAGGCGGGCAACGCCGTGGTCATCGGCCATGGAAACGGCTGGGAGACGCAGTACTCGCACCTGCGCAGGGGCAGCGTGTGCGTCCGGCCCGGGGACGTGGTGGCGCCGGGGGGAAAGCTGGGGGTCGCTGGCCTGTCCGGGCACACGGAGTTTCTGCACCTGCACTTCGAGGTGCGAAAGGACGGGGCGCCGGTGGACCCGTACACGGGGCTCGCACCGGGGGCCGGGTGCGGGGCCGGGACGCCATTGTGGACGGATGGGGCGCTCAGGGCGCTGGCGTACCGGCCCGTGGCGCTCATGCACGCGGGATTCGTGGCGGGCGTGCCCGACCCGAGGCTGATCCGTAGCGGGGAGACCGGGCCGAGCCCGCAGAAGGACGCAGGAGCGCTGGTGTTCATGGTGGACATGGTGGGGCGCCGCGAGGGCGACCTGGAGAAGGTGTCGCTTCTGGCGCCGGACGGCAGCGTCCTGGCCGTCAAGGAGGGCGTGGTGGAGGACCCGCGGGTGCAGTGGTTCGTGTACGTGGGCAAGAAGCGGCCGGCGGAGGGCTGGCCTTCCGGCACGTACGTGGGCACCTACACGCTGTTGCGTGGAGAGGAGGGCGGGTTGGCTGCCGTGCTTCAGGTGACGCGCAAGGTCGAGCTGTGATCGGCAAGAAGGCGGGGAGGCTCCTCGCGGACCAGGAGGCTGGTCCCACCCGTCCATCATGATGGTTCCCTGGAGGGCCGAACAGGGGAGCCGCCGGGTACCACATATCGGGAAGCTCCATGCTCGCACCACGAAGCCACCGGGGTGCGAGGCCTCCCACCCCGGCAGACTGGAGAAGACCTCTGCAGCGAGTCATGACTCGACATGACACATTAAGTCAAGACATGACTTGACAAGTCTTGACTTGTGAAACATCCTGGCGGCATGGGCGACTTCATCGGAAGGAAGAACGAGCTGGCATTGCTCCGACGGATCCGTGAGCAGAGAGGGAGCGCGCTGATCCCGGTGTTCGGGAGGCGCCGTGTGGGCAAGAGCCGTCTCATCCTGGAGGTCCTGTCCGAGCGGGGGGGGATCTACTTTTTGGGCAAGCAGGCCGGTGCAGCCGTACAGATGGGCGAGTTCCTCGATGAGGCTGCGCGGTTTCTCGACGAGCCGCTGCTGGCCCAGGCCTCGATGAGAAGCTGGAAGGAGGCGCTCGTCGCCGTCACCGGGCGCTGGAAGGGACCGGGCAAGCTGATGCTGGTCCTGGACGAGTTCCAGTGGATCGTGGGGGCGAGCCCGGAGCTCCCATCGGTCCTGCAGGAGCTGTGGGACATGCAGTGGAAGGCCAGGGGCGACATCGTTCTCATCCTGTGCGGCTCCTACATGGGTTTCATGGAGAAGGAGGTGCTGGGGGAGAAGAGCCCGCTGCACGGGCGCAGGACGGCCCAGATCCTGCTCGGCCCCTTCGGGTACCTGGAGGCCAAAGACTTCCATCCTGGATACTCGCTGGTCGACAGCGCCCGCACGTACATGGTCTGCGGCGGGATCCCCATGTACCTGGAGCAGTTCGATGCGGGCCGCTCCTTCGAGATGAACGTGCGGGAATGCCTGCTCGGGGAGTTCTCTCCCCTGTTTCGGGAACCCGAGTTCCTGCTGAGAGAGGAGCTGCGCGAGATCGCCAACTATGCGCTCATCCTGATGACGCTGGCGGTGGGGTCGCTGCCGGGCAAGGACATCGCCTCACGCACGGGAATCGACCAGCGCAAGCTCGCCTACTATCTCGGCCAGCTGCACGACCTGGGCTTCGTCCGCAAGCGATACCCGCTGACCGGCCGTCCACCGAGCGGCAGGAAGGTGAGGTACGCCATCGGAGATCCGTTGCTGAGGTTCTGGTTCAGGTTCGTGTACCCGAACACGAGCAGCATCGCGAGGATGGGCGAGGCCGAGTCGTACGCGGTCCTCGTGAAGCCGCATCTGGACGCATACCTGGGGACATGCTTCGAGCAGATGTGCCGTGAAGCGCTCGCCGGGATCTACGCGAGGGAGGGAGTGAAGGGCAGATACGAGATAGGGGAGTACTGGGACTCGAGGTCACAGATTGACGTGGTCGGGGTCCGGGACGACGGGTGGGTGGACCTGTGCGAGTGCAAGTGGGGATCGGTTCCTGCGGCCGCATCGCTGGCGAACGATCTCGATCGCAAGGCCGAAGGTTATCCCAAAGCCCGGGGGTCCACGATCGCCCGGAGGCTGTTCACGGGCAAGGCGTCGAGGCAAGGTCAGCGCAAGGCGTCGGCAGGTGGGAACATCCTGGTTCACGGCCTCGAGGATATCTACGGACGGTGACTGGCAGGGCTCGCGTCACGACGCCGGTCGGGATGCGCGCGATGCGCATCGCCAGTCAAAAGAGGTGGAAGAAATCGATGAGGGCCGGGCGCATGCCGGGTTGAGGCCTTGCAGGCTGGATGCCAGGTGGCGGGCGTGACCGGCACCGGGCGCCGAGTGCACTTGCACTACCGGTATTGCCGGTTCGGGACGCAGAGACGATCGGCGATGCTGGCGAGTCCGTGGTTGTCGATCTGGTGCAGGACGCACCCGAAGGGAGCGTCGATCTCGGATGCGAGATCGCCGATGCCGTTGGTGTCGATGGAGGAGATGGACGACAGCTTCCGTTTCAGGAGCTTGACCGGAGCGAGAAGCTCCGCCGCAAAGGCGTTCGCGACGGACGTGACCCCAGCCACGCGGTAGGAGATCACGGTGGCGAAGTCCTGCCCCGGATCGGATTCGAACAGAAGGGGATAGAGATCTCGCGCATTCAGGAACATCTCCCGCCTGGGCGACGGACCCGGGCTCTCGCTACGGGCTCTGATGGGTGTCCTGCCCGCATGCCATGCGATGAGCGTCTCGTTCGAGGGGAGGGGGAGGTCCACCTGCTCGGTTCCGAGACCGGAATCCGTGGTCCGTACCTCGGGCCTCGCATCCTCGTCCATCCCCATCGCTTCACGGTAGCGTCTTGCGGCCTCCCACCCCAGGGTCCACGGCGGATCGCCGGCCTCGCTGGTGCTGGGGATGGAACGGATCCTGCCCCGGAGGTCACCCCACTCCGGCGCGACCGGCTTCGCCGTGGAGACGCAGTATCGCCAGACACGCCTGGAACGATCCTCCCATTCGCTCAGGTCGGTCCCGTCGCTGAGATGCAACAGGCAGGCGGTCACGACGTCGGCTCCATCCTCGGCGAGCCGCTGGAACAGCGTGCGCCGCTGCGGGTCGAGCTCGTCCCAAAGATCTCCCGCGAGGGCAGACAGCCTTTCGGCCAGATGATCGGATGCCCGGGGATTCGTCACGAGCTCCCATCTGCGCGCGAGATCCACGGTCAGGTGATGCCCAGGAGCGAGGGCCGAGAGGCGTCGAAGGACGGAGTCGACGAAGGATGCGCAGGATCGCTCCACGGCCGCGACATCGACTCGCACAGCGCCCTCGCCCAGGAACCGGATGCTGCTGAATTCCGAGAGGTCGGGATCCGGATCGGCATTCCAGACCAGCCTCATCGTACCGGCATCGTCCGGGATGAACGTGAGATCGGGAAGCGCCATCCCGTCACCCACGAATCGCAGACAGTGAGTCCGTTCCCACCGGTAGAGATCCTGCGTCTGTGCGGGCGTCCCCGCGGGGACGCGCCTGCTCCGGAACAGATGTGACCAGGAGCGGACGAGCCACTCCGCCAGTGGCAGGAGGTTGCCGTACACGGATCGACGGATCGTCTTCGAGCGGCCATCCAGCGCACTCGTCAGGCAGAGTGGGACGGACTGCGCCTCATCGAGGGTCATGGTGAGCGAAGCCCATGTCGCTGCATCCGCCTCGTCCGTGACGCCTGGAGCGTCCAGGGGATCCCATTCGAATTTCAACGTTCCGCCCACAGCTTCTCCTCGACATGGGGCGGCATGAGCCCGCTGTGCCTCCTGCGTGAGATGGGATAGGCCTTGTACGTGGGCAATGTCCGATTGTTTATCCGCGCTTCCCAGACGATGACCCTCTGTCCCTCGCCGTGAGTCGGAAATGCCGTCCTGCCCCAGGCATATCGAGGCCACTCGCCATCCTTGAGCAAGGAGCAGAATCCGGATTCGATGGCGCTGCGGATCGCGCCGTCAAGGATGCGCTTGACAGCGTCCAAGGACACATCCTCCGGGCACACCGTCTTGTCCGAGAGCAGGCCCGCCGCGCCCCATTCCGACGGGTAGCGCTTGTGATAGGGGCTGCCCTCGTAGATGTCCTCGCAAGTGGCCATTATTACACACCTGTTGTATAGCAGATGAGGTTCTGGACAGGAAGGGGTGGCACCGGAGGGCCAGTCATCACCTCTGTTCGTTCGCTCCTATCGACGATGATGATACATCGCCGGGAGGTGTGGGCTTGTACGCGAGCTCGCACGGCTGCCGGCGCGCGCGGCCAGGGACCGACGTACCGCGTTGCGGCTCAAAAGAGGTGGAAGAAATCGATGAGGGCCGGGCGCGTCAGCCGGGTCGTCCGGTAGACGCCCCTCTGCCCGGTGTGCACGAGCACGTCCGTGCGCAGCCAGCGCTGGATCTCGTCGTGGGGGATCCCCTGTGCCGTGAGGTCGCTGGCCATTATCGGGCGACCGGCGCGGATCGACCTCACGAACGCCTCGTCGCCGGGGCCGCCGGATCGCCTCGTCGGCTTCGCGCGCCCGGCCGCGGGCGGGGCGGCGGCAGCACGCGTCGCGGGCTCGAGCCCGCGTCGCTTCGTGCCCTT
>JBFYZU010000112.1:0-27221 GCA_041309365.1 Myxococcota bacterium | reverse complement strand
AGAAAGTTCAGCATGTCCACGACCTCGACCCTGGCGTTCTTCACGTCCAGCTCGAACCCGACGGAAGGAGCGCCCCTCGAGATCGCATCCCTGTCGAGGCTCTCCAGCAACTCCTTGAGCTCCTGATCCCATGCGGTCAGGTAGTTTCTGAACCAGACGAGCCTCGTGTCCTCGTCCTCGATGGAGCAGACGTCGAACCCCACCGTGCGATGGTTGAGGCTTCTTTGCGCTGAGTAGATGTCGGACAGCATCACGCTATTCAACACGCCCTGCCGGGAGGGTCAAGCGCTAATCCGACGGGTCGGGCGACCCGGCTTTTTCAAGGGCCAGGAGCGCACGTTTCATGGAAAGCCCGCCGCCGAACCCTCCGATCCGCCCTCCCGAGGCCAGCACCCTGTGACAGGGGATCACGAGGGGCAGTGGGTTCGCCCCGCAGGCCGATCCGGCCGCGCGCGCCGCGCCGGGCCGTCCGGCCTGCCGGGCGAGCTGGGCGTAGGTCACGGTCCTGCCGTAGGGCACCCTGGCCAGCGCCTGCCAGACGCGCATCTGGAAGTCCGTGCCTTCGAGGTCGAGCTTCAGCCCGAAGCTCCGCCTGTGACCGTCCAGGTACTCCCGGATCTGGCGAGCGGCCACCACAGCCGGCCCTGCACCGCCCATCCTGGGGCAAAGACCCTCTCTCGAGGCCGTTGCGTCGAGCTCTCCAGGGCTCAACCCCCGCAAGAGGACCAGACGGAGGCCTTGGCCGGTGGCCGCAACGGCGAACGTTCCCAGGTCGTGGCCGATCTCGATGACGTGGAGGATTCCCGGGCTGGCCATGACTCACCCGATATCATACAGCAGGGACGACGAGGACGGACAGTGCGAGATGACGCCAAGGCGAAACTCGCCTATCATGACCGCATGCAAAGAACGACCTTCTTGGCGATGATGGTGGCCGCGTGCGCAGGGTGCGGAGGCCATGGAAAGGCCGAGGAGCCAAAGAGCGTGCTCGAGGTTCCTGACAAGACCATGCTCCTTCTGTCCGCGGACTGCGAACACGGGGACGCGGAGGCGTGCGAGATCCTCGCTGCACTGGGAGTGTCCGCGGACGCCTGCAAGGGGGGCGACGAGCAGGGCTGCGAGGTCATGATGCAGATCCTGGACGCGTTCACGAGCGTCGAGCTGGCCCTGGATTCGGATCCGTGCCTGGGACAGTGCGTCGAGGAGTGCACCTTGGGGTGCAGCGAGATCGCCGACATGCAGGGCACGTGCTCCGAGCACTGCCTCGGCAAGTGCGATGCATCTTGCCCCTGAGGCGGTTCAGGCAGCGTGATCCCACTGGTCGTCCCTGACTGGGCCTCCCACCAGCGTGCCCAGCCCGACCCGGGTGACCACCATCCCGTAGATGCCCGGGCCCAACGTGATCACAAGCTGCCCAAGGTAGTTGATGAAGATGAAGACCGCGCCCTCGCCATCCACGACGTCGGGGGGCAGATAGAGGGAGAGGGCGATGAGCAGCGAGGCCTGGAAGCTGCCGAACAGGCCCACCCCCGCGGGCAACAGGATCCCGACGGCGAGGATCCCCATGGCTGACACGCTGCCGAGCAGGCCGAGGTCCATGCCGCAACCCATGGCCAGCACCCAGAACGCCAGGGCGTTGAGGCCCCAGTAGACCACCGACCAGAGGGTGAAGCCCAGGATGAGAGCACGGCTGGGCAAAGCCTTGAGCCCGTCGTGGAACCCGTCGAGCACGTGGAGCACGAAGGCGTTGAGACGGTGTCCGAGCAGCCTCGAGATGCGGTCCATGATCCTGCGCACGGGCAACGGCCAGATCACGAAGGCCACGAGAACCACGAGCGAGGACAAGAACAGCCCCAGAGGCCCGAGCCTGAGCCACCAGACCCACTCGCTCGTGGACGGGTCCACGGCGAAAAGCGCCAGGGTGAGCCAGAGAGAGACGAGGACCCCGTCCACCACCCTCTCGATGGCGATGGTGCCGAAGCCCTCGCTCATGCCCAGGCCGGTCTCCTTCTTGAGAAGCCATGGACGGGCGAACTCTCCCATGCGCAGGGGCATCATGAGGATGGCGAAAAAGCCCACGAAGGCCACGCACATCATCCTGTGGAGGGAGATCTCGGCCATGGGGCTGACCAGGAAGCGCCAGCGGTAGGCACGGAAGAAGTGCACGAGGCAGAGCACGACGAGAAAGGCCGGTGCGGCCCACCACGTCACCTCGTCGTAGCTGGCCGCGGCAGGAAGGATGGGCAACCCCTCGTGAGTCACCCACCACACCAGGGCCACGGTGATGATCAGAGACACGGCGAGCCTTGGCAATAGCTTCCTCATCAGAGCATCTCGCGCCCCCAGGTGAGGTACCCGTCCATGTCTCCACGCCCCACGAGCTTCTCCAGCCGGTCGAGGGCGTTCTCCACCTCGCGCAGGTCCTGCACGGAGTGCACGTCCGTGGCCATCCCGTCGAGGATGTCGAGCTCTATCATCTTCTCGAGGGCCTTGCGGCTCTTTCGGCCGGAACGCCCCTCGAGGCTCATGAGATCTCCGAGCATGGAGATCCCGTCCTCGTGGAGCTGTTCCAGCCATTCCAGCGAGCGGTGGGAGGCGTCGTAGCGCTCCGGGTGGGCGAGCACGGGCCTCAAACCCTTGATGCGGATCCGGAACATGACGTCTCGAAGCCCGGGGTACGTCGCTTTGGGCATGAGGCTCACCTCCACGAGGACCCCCTTGCCCCCCGGGTAGGTGAGCAACCGGCCCTGGTCCATGCGCGTCATGAAGGAGGCGTCCAGGAAGTGCTCGCCACCCACCTGCACGCGCACGTCGGCCTCGCCTCCGTTGCCCGGTGGACGCAACCTGGCGAGGAGGGCCTCCTCGAGCACGCGAGCCAGCGCCGTGGCCTCCTCGAAGGACCCGTCCCAGATGGCTGGGTTCACGTGGGGCGTGGCCACGAGGGTACCGAAGCCGAGGGCGTACAGACCCTCGCAGATCTGGAGGCTCGTCTCCAGGTCGGGCGATCCGTCGTCCAGGCCGGGCAGGATGTGGCTGTGCAGATCGACCCAGCGCATCAGCCCTCCTCTGGACCGCCGTGCAACCGGCTGGCGAGCGCGAGCAGAACATCGCGCGTGTTTTTGGCCGGGTCGTCGAGAACCTCGTCGAGCAACCGCGAGAGGATGCGGCCGACCTCGGGGCCGGGGGGGATCCCCAGGTGGACCATGACGTCGTCGCCGTTCACGACGAGATCCCCGATCGAGAGAGCTGCTCCTCCGATGATCTCCTCTCGCACCCGCCGCCCGAGCTCCTCGGCCAGGGGGACGAGGTGGCCGCTGCGCCCCTGCGCGCGCACGTCCGCCATGGCCAGAGTCAGGACGGCCCCGACCGTTTTCTCCCCCACACGGTTTATGAACCTCCTCACGGCCGCACCCGTCCACGCCGGAGTGTACATGACCACGTGGTGACGAACGACCCGGCAGATCCACTCCTGGTCCTCCCGGCGAAACCTCAGGTCCGCGAGCCAGGCCTCGGCCATCCGCGCTCCCACCTTCTCGTGGCCGTGGAAGCGGGTCCGCGCCTCCCCCTCGTCCGCCTGCGCGGTCGCGGGCTTGCCCGCGTCGTGCATGAGAGCGGCCACCCTCAGACGGGGGTCTGCTGCCGGGCAGTTGTCGACGCACAGGAGCGTGTGATCCCAGACGTCGTGCTCGTGCCAGCCGCCCTGCTTCACGCCCACGGTCTTCTCGAGACCGGGGAAGAGCAGCCGCACGTATCCGGCCTGCTCGAGCATCCTGAGGCCCCTCGATGGTCGCGAGGCGCCCATCATCTTCAGGATCTCGTCGCGCTTGCGCTCGGCGCTCACGCGTGCGAACACGCCGGTCGCTGCGGCCATGGCCTGGACCAGGCCAGAGGCGGGATCGAGACCGAGCACGGCGGCGAACCGGGCCGCCCTGAGCGGCCTCAGGCCGTCCTCGTTGAACCTCTCTTGCGGATCGCCGACCGCGCGGAGCACACCCGCATCGAGATCGGTTCTTCCCCCGTAGGGATCCAGAAGCGCACCGGATCCGGGGTCCAGGGCCATGGCGTTGATGGTGAAGTCCCGCCTGGCGAGGTCGGCCTCGATGTCGGAGACGAAGCGCACGCTGTCAGGATGTCGTCCGTCGGTGTACCCCCCTTCCCCCCTGTATGTGGTCACCTCGATGGTCCTTCCGCCGGGTGCAATCACCGTCACCGTGCCGTGCTTGACTCCCGTGGGCACTGTCCTGGGAAACAGGTCCATGACCTTTTCGGGTGTCGCGGAGGTGGCCATGTCCCACTCCAGCGATTCCGGAACGAGCCCCGGCGCCCCGCGGACGAGGTCGCGGACGGCTCCGCCCACCAGGTGGACGCTGTGGCCGGCATCCGCCAGCGCGCGGCAGGTCCGGATCACGTCACCAGGGACGTGCTCGAGCAGGCCCGCATGAGCGGAAAGAGCTTCGTGCGTCACTTTCTCAGGATTCCGGGACCCCGGACAGGTTGGAGTCCACTCCGGGCTGGGACATGCGTGAAGCATCGCGCGAAACGGGCTCCGTGGTCACCCTCAGCTGCGTGAATATGGCCTGTGCACGGCGCGCGTGCTTCTCGGCCTCCTGTGCCCTGCCCTGCTTGAGGAGCAGATTGGAGTAGCTCTTGAGCGAGCGGGCGAGCTCGAGATCGTTGCCGATGTCCTCGAAGATCCGCACGGACCTCAGGTAGATGTCCTCGGCCTTGCGCTCGTCCTCTTCGCTCCACCCGCCGGCCAGGGTGATCTCGGCCAGAGTGCGCAGGGCTATCCCGATCTGCACCTTGGAGCGGAGCTGCTCGAACGTCGCCAGTGCCTTGTTGAGGTACTCGCGGGCCTGCTGGTGGTCGCCCATGAGCGCGTGCGTCTTTCCTAGGGCCCGCGCCGTCTCCCCGATGAGCAACCGATCTCCCAGATCCTCGGCCAGCACGGATGCCTGCGAGAGGGTCTCCACTGCATCCGAGAAGCGCTCCATGTGGTAGAGCGCCACGCCGATGTTGGTCAGAAGGTAGGTCTGCCTGAGGCGGTCGTCTATCTTGCGTGCCTCGTCCAGGCCTTCCCTCCAGAGCTCCACGGCCTTCTCCTGGTCGCCCTTGTCCACATAGACCGTACCCAGGTTGTTGAGCGAGACCAGGATGCCGGGGATGTCCGCGATCTCGCGGCGGATCTTCAAGGACTCCGTGAAGTACTGGATGGCATCTCCGAACACGCCGGAGTCCTGCAGGACCAGGCCGATGTTGTTGAGGGACAGGGCGATGGAGCGCGAATCGCCTATCTCGCGCCGCAGCTCGAGCGACTCGCTCATCTGCTTGAGCGCGAGGTCGTAGTCGCCCTTGAGCCAGTGCACCTTGCCCGTGTCGTCCAGGCTCGATGCGATGCCCCTCTGGTCGGTCGCGAGACGGAACAGGGCCATGGCCGCGCCCAGGTGACGGAGCGCCTCGTCGAGTCGTCCGGCCTCGCGGTGCACGCGGCCGATGCGGTTGTGGGCGGCACCGCACTTGTTGAGGTTGTCCATGCGCCACGCTATCTCGCGCATCCTCTCGAAGGTCTCGAGGGCTGCCTTGGTGTCGCCCGCCTGCTGCTGCACGTCCCCCAGGTTGTGGAGAAGCTCCACGAAAAGCACGCACTCGCCGTCGTCCATGCACTGCACGGCCGACGTGTAGTAGCGGACGGCCCTGCGGTAGGCGTAGCGGGTGCGCGCCGCGTTGCCGGCGCTCATCCAGTACATGGCCGCCTTGTGAGGCCTGCCGCCCATCTTCAGGTGGGTGGCTATCATGTCGAGCTGCTCCTCGCCACGGTCGTCGAGCATGTACTCGAGCCACTCGGCCAGGTTCCCGTGGTATCTCTGCAGGGTGGCAGGGTTGGCCATCCTGCGGATCATCTCGCGCTCCAGGTTGTGCTTGAACGCGTACTCCACGTCACCCGGGAACGTGGAGTCCGGGATCTGCATGATGTAGTCGCGGGCAACGAGCCCGTCGAGCAGCTCGCCGATCCGCAGCGCCTCGTCCTCGGCACCGGTCCACAGCGGCGGCGGTCTGGTGTCCAGCCTGTTGAGCATCACGAGGCCTCCGAGCCAGAAGACGGAGCCCATGCACAGCGCCTTCTCGAGGATGTCGCGCTCCGCCGGCGTGAGGGCCCCGTTTCGAACCTGGATGGCCTCCTCCACGCTCAAGGGCAGCCTCAGGCCCTTGAGCCTCTCCATGTGAATCTGCCACCTGCCGTCGGGCTTCTCCTCGATGGTCCGGTTCTCCTTGAGGATCTGCACCAGCTGCTCGAGGAACAGCGGGTTGCCACCGCTCATGTTGCACACGGTTCGCACGAGCTCATCGGGCAGCTCGTCGAGCTGTGGGAGAAGGTTCTGCAGGAGCCGCTCGGTATTGAGCCTCGACATGGGGCCCAGCTCCATGCGGACGTGGCCCTCGGGCTTCTCGAACCAGTCCGGCCTCTTGATGAACAGGTCGGGAGCGGAGAGGCAGAGGATCAGGATGGGCACGTCGGAGAAGCTCGTGCCCAGGTGCTGAATGATGAACAGGGACTCCTCGTGGGCGAACTGCAGGTCCTCGAAGGTCAGGACGAGGGGGTTCTTGCGCGCGTCCTCCTCGAAGAACCTCGTGAGGACGGTACGGCGGATCTCCTCGAACTGCGCGGGGTGCTCCTCCATCGTTCTAAGGAACGGGTTGTCCGGGAACCGGATGTCGACGAACGATCCGAGGAAGTGGAGGAACTCGGTGACACGCCGGTCCCCGAAAAGCTCGGAGATCTCGCGCCGGAACTGCTCCTGCAGCTTGTCCGGCGCCAGCCCCTCGAAGATCCCGAACCTCGTGCGGAGGATCTTCGTGAACACGCCGTGCTGGGAGCCCTCGGCCTGAGCGATGCCCCGGTAGACCCGGACCTGCCTGTCGCTCTCCCTGGCGTGGGAGAGAAACTCTGTCAGAAGCCTCGTCTTGCCTATCCCGTTGTTGCCGATGATGGACACCATCGCCGGCCGGCGCTCGTCGAGCACCCTCCCGAAGATCTCCTTGAGCTCCTCGAGCTCCCTCGTACGGCCAATCAAGGGCTTCTTCTGCGGAGGCAAAGGTGCCTTCCTGTCGCTCGTGGAATCGTCGTTCATGGCTCTACCCCGGTTCTTCTTGTTTCACGTGTCCGCCCCGCCGGGGCGGACAGAGGCGTATAATATCCAATTCAATGGGGTTTCTGTCAATCGAAGTTCTCCCGTGCGCTTCTCGCCCGGCGCATCGAGGTCCCTCTTGTCCGCACCGCCGTGCTACGCTAAGATCCGGTGCTCCATGGAAAAATCTTTCCGGATCTTTTGCTGCGAGCCAGGAGCCGCCTGAGCAGATGCAAGAGCCCATATCATTCGGTAACTACGACCTCGTCAGGCGGCTGGCGGTATCGAGCATGAGCGAGGTGTTCCTCGCCTTCCCTCGCACCGGCCCGAGGACACGCACGCCCGTGGTCGTCAAGCGTCTCCTGGAGGACGTGGCGTCCATCGACACGTTCGTGAGCCTGTTTCACAACGAGGCGGACATCGCGTCCTCCTTGAACCACCCGTGCATGGTGCGTTTCATGGAGTTCGGACAGCACGAGGGCATGCTGTTTCTCGTGATGGAGTACGTCGACGGTCTCGACCTGTGGAGGCTGAACCGCAGGCTCAAGCGTGCTGGATCGCGGATCGGCGCGCCCACGGTCATCTACATCACGAGCCAGGTGCTCTCGGCTCTCGGGTACCTGCACGACATGAGGGGCGAGGACGGGAGCAGGCTCAACATCGTGCACCACGACGTCTCGCCGTCGAACATCCTCATCGGTCACGGGAGCGTGGTCAAGCTCGGCGACTTCGGCATCGCCTACTCCGAACAGCGCGAGCTCGAGAACCTGGGGCGCAAGTTCAAGGGCAAGGTCCACTACCTCTCGCCCGAGCAGGTGCGCGGCGACGCCGTGGACCAGCGTTCGGATATCTACAGCGCATGTGTGGTGTTCGTCGAATTGATCCTGGGAAAGAAGCTGTTCGAAGGTCCCACGGATCTCTCCGTCCTCATCAACGTGAGGGACCGCCACTCCCCCGTCCTCGAGGAAGGCCTGGGCCGCATGCCCGAGAAGATGGCGGCCATCGTCGAGAAGGGCATGGCCGTCGACCCCCAAGGGAGGTACCAGGACGCCGCCTCGTTCAAGGACGATCTGCTGGGCCTGCTCACGGCCGCCGACGTGGACGCGGCCCGCATGGAGCTCGACGCCCTGCTCGCCTCCGTGACATCGAGCGTGGACGGCGTCAAGGGCCTCAGGTCCAGGGTCCAAGAGAGCTTCAATCTCGCGGAGGCGCTGACAAGAACACTGTCCGAGGGCGAGGCATCGCAGATCAGGGCGCAACCCCTCGAACGGATCGAATCCAGGGTGGACGCCCAGTCCACGGAGGAGAGGACCCCGGCGACCCCCATCAAGGATGCATCCACGTACATGGTTCGCAGGCTCGCAGGCGAGCCTCTGGGAGCGATGCCCCTGAGCGCCATCATCGAGGGCATCGTCTGCGGCCGGATCCAGGAAGAAGACCTCGTGAGCATCGACGGCGCCGAGTTCATGCGGGTCGCCAGCATCGCCGAGCTGACCAAGCACCTCCCGTCGGTCACGCCCACGGCCCGCAGCCACGATCTCGGCCTGCCCGATCGCAGGGGCATCATCCAAGAGACGCCGGTGGTGGAGGTGTTCCTGGAGATGTTCCAGTCGCGAGAGAAGGGGCTTCTCGTCTTCGAGTGCAGCTCCATCCGCAAGGACGTGTTCATCGAGGAGGGCACCCCCAGGTACATCTCCTCGAACCTGGCGAGCGAGCTTCTGGGCGAGTACCTCGTGAGGCGGGGGATCATCTCGCGCATGGAGCTCGACATGGCACTGGCCGTGCTCGACAGGTTCGCCGGGCACCTCGGCGACACCCTGCTCGGACTGGACATCGTGGACTCCATCACGCTTTTGCGCGCCATCACGAACCAGATCAAGGAGAGACTGTACGATGTCTACGGGTGGGAGAACGGCGAGTTCACCCTGTACAGGAACGCGACCCCCATCCCCAGCGGGTTCCGCCTGTCCGTTCCGGCGCTCGAGCTCATCAAGGAGGGCTGCCTCGAGAGCCTGGCCAAGAAGAACATGGAGGCGTGGTTCTCCGAGAACCGCAGGACGGGCCTCGTGCTCGCCCCCAGCGCCAGGGTGCCGCTGGACGAATGGAAGTTCTCGACGTCCTACGGGATCCTGCTCTCCTCGCTCGAGACCAGGAGGACCCTCGCCGAGCTCATGAAGCCCTACGAGCACGCATCCGAGGAAGTGAGGGGCAAGCTTCTGAGCGTGCTGCGCTTCGCCCTCACGGTGGGGCTGCTCACCCGGCAGGAGTAGACAGTCCGACGGCGCTGGAATATAAACCTGTTTCCACGAGCCACCGCGATCGCTCACAACCACTTCGGGGAGAATGCCAATGACAGCAAGGCTCGCAACTATCACTTGCGGCCTCTTCGCACTGACCGGAATGGCCGTCGCGATGCCGTCGCTGACACTGGCATCCGGTGGCGAGGTCATCCACGAGGCACCACCCTACTGGACGATAGTGCCCTTCGCGCTCATGCTGCTCGGCATCGCCATCATACCGCTCGTGGCAGGACACTGGTGGGAGCACAACCGCAACAAGGCCATCTTCTCCGGAGCGCTCGGGCTCGTCATGCTCGGCTACCTGCTCCTGGCGGGCCCCGAGGGATCCGTCCACAGGCTGGCCATCACGATGTTCGACTACATCGCCTTCATCTCCCTCCTGGCGTCGCTGTTCATCATCTCGGGTGGAATCCTCCTCAAGGGCTCGCTCGTGGGCACACCGGCCGTCAACACGCTGCTGCTCCTCATTGGCTCCGTGCTGGCCTCGTTCATGGGAACGACGGGCGCGGGGATGCTCCTCATCCGGCCGATCCTGCGCGCCAACGAGTGGCGCAAGAAGCCCGTCCACATCGTCGTGTTCTTCATATTCCTCGTGACCAACATCGGCGGACTGCTCACGCCGCTCGGAGACCCGCCGCTCTTTCTCGGGTTCCTCAAGCGGGTTCCGTTCCAGTGGACCTTCAACCTGGCGCCCGAGTGGGCAGTCGCGGTGGGTGCCCTGCTCATCGTCTTCTACGTCTACGATACGCTCATGTACAACCGGGAGAAGAAGCTCGGATCCGAGCCGCCCAGGGGCGAGAAGGAGCCCCTGCGCATGCAGGGGTCCTATAATTTCCTGTTCCTTCTGGGCATCATCGGCGCCATCCTGGGCGCCGGCGCCGTGGCCCAGAACAAGCTCGTCACGGTCATGACCGGCATCGAGAACCACCTGGCCGTGGATGCCATCGAGAAGATCGCCCAGAGCGTGGTCATGCTCGGCATCGCCCTGGCTGCCATGAAGGCGACACCCGAGAAGGTGCGCCAGGACAACCGCTTCAGCTGGGCGCCCATCGTCGAGGTGGCCGTGCTGTTCGTGGGAATCTTCATCACGATGATCCCGGCGCTGTGGATCCTCGATAACCTCGGAGCGCAGAACAAGCTGGGCATCGACCAGCCATGGCAGTTCTTCTGGGCCTCGGGCACCCTGTCGAGCTTCCTGGACAACGCCCCGACCTACCTCACGTTCACGGCCGCCGCATCGGGCCTCAACCACACCGACTCGAACAACCTGCTCGAGCTCATCAACGCCACCCAGGCGACCACCCATCTCACCTCTGCAGGCGAGGACTTCCTCAAGGCCATCAGCGTCGGCGCTGTGTTCATGGGCGCCAACACCTACATCGGAAACGGTCCCAACTTCATGGTCAAGGCCATCGCCGAGGAGACGGGTGTGAAGATGCCGAGCTTCTTCGGCTACATGATCTACTCGGGGCTCATCCTCATCCCCATGTTCGGCCTGATCACGGTCATCTTCTTCATCTAGGAGATCAGGCCATCTCCTCCTCGGCCTCGCGCTCGTCCGCCTCGTGCTCGTCCGCCTCGTGCTCGTCCTCGTCGTCGTCCGCCCGGCTGATGCGCTCCAGGGCCTTCTCGGCCTCCCGGGCCAGGACGAGGCGGCGCTGCTGCTCGAGCCGGAAGGCACGCTCGAAGCGCTTGCCCACGATGATGCCGCCGATCGTGTAGACGGTGGCCGAGGCGGCCAGCACCTCGGGCATCCGGCGCATGAACGCCAGGACGATGAGCACGCCGGCCATGGCGTACTGACCGTAGGAGAAGAGCTTCATCCTGCGGCGCCTGAACTTGGGCAGGGGCAGGTTGGATATCATGAGCAGGCCGAAGCCCGTTGCGATGCTCCCGGTGAGCAGGATCACGTGATCGCCCGCATCGATGGGGTTGCCGTGCTTGACGAGCGAGAGGACGATGGTGCAGACGAGCCCCGCACACATGGTCGTGGGCACGCCCCGGAAGAGCATCTCCCCGAGCTCGATGGTCTGCACGTTGTAGCGGGCGAGCCTCACCGCGGCCATCACCACGTAGAAGGTGCAGGGGACGAGCACGAGCCAGCCCTGGGGGGATCCCTCGAACACCCCCACCCCCGCGTCCTGTGCGTAGCACGCCAGCACCGTGGCCGGGGCGAGGCCGAAGCTGATGTTGTCGGCCAAGGAATCGAACTCGAGGCCGAAGTGGGACTGGGCATTGAGAAGACGGGCCAGTACCCCGTCCACGCCGTCGAGGAGGGCGGCCCACACCACGAGCCAGGCAGCCATCTCGACCTCTCCTCGCAGTGCTGTCCACACGGCGCCCAGACCGAGCACCATGTTGCCGGCGGTGGCGAGGTTCGGCGCCAGGTAGCGCAAAGGCAGCCTGTGAAACGGGACGAACCTGAATGGTCTGAATCGCACTTGTCGCTCGTGTGGACTTGGATGACATTAGCACTACGAAAGACGATCGGCAACGGAGCAGGGACCACCGGACTCCCGAGCGGGTTTCCCGCTGCCGGGCGGAAGGCCCGAGGACCGGGAAACTTGCGCTGCTGGAATAGACCGCACTAGTATCCAGTCGAACTCTACGTTCAGCCAGAGGAGTTGACCATGCCACGCAGTCTTTCAAGGATGGCCGTGATGCTCGGGACCGTTCTCGTCGCGAGCGTGACCACGGGTCGCGGGGACGCGAGCGATGCCCAGATCAGGATCGTCATCAACGGAGTGGACGTGACAGGCCTGACCGCCCAGAAGTTCGAGGGGTGCACCGTGGTCTTCGACGACGAGGGCAACCTGGACATCACGGCCCCGGGCTACACGATCAAGAAGGTGGAGCCCACTGAGGGAGCTCCCCAGGACCCGGCTTCGTCTCCTGGACTCACACAGAAACATTACTATTTCTGGACCGAGAACCAGAACGGCAGCATGGTGGGAGACGAGTACTCGCTCATCGTCAACGGCAAGGTGATCAAGCAGTTCCAGAGCTCGAACGACCAGACGGTGGAGGACATAACTCCTCACCTCAAGCCCGGCACCAACCAGGTCGTGATCACTGCGGTCAAGAAGGACGGTTACAAGGGCGGAAGTGACGAGAATTACTTCAAAATCGTCATCGGCGAGGGCAACGAAGAGAACAGCAAGGCCGTGATCGAGAAGACCCTCCACAAGTTCACCCGCAAGGCCAGCGAGTCCGAGCCCGGACAGAGTGCCTATACGCTCAAGGCCAAGTGAATCACTTGAATTTGCAAATAATGTGCCTAATACTCTGTTTCAGATCGGGAACGGTGCCAGGACGTTGAACCGGGTGATGGCTCGACCCGTGCGGGTCGGGTGTCGAGTCTGGCGAGGAGGTTGCCGTGAAGCAGTGCCCGACATGCGGACAGCAGTTCGAGGACAGCATCAAGTTCTGCCCTGCTGACGCATCGCAGCTCGTCATGGTGGGGCAGGAGAGGCTCACGGATCCGTTCCTCGGCGTCGTGCTGGGCACGAAGTACAGGATCGAGGAGAAGATCGGAGAGGGTGGGATGGGCAAGATCTACCTCGCCCGCCACATCACCCTGAAGAAGCGCTACGCGGTCAAGATGCTCAACGCCGAGTTCTCGCGAAACCAGGAGGCGGTGGAGCGCTTCCGACGCGAGGCCACGACGGCGGGCGAGCTCGACCACCCGAACATCATCAACGTCACGGACATCGATTACACGGGCGATGGGCTCGCCTACATCGTCATGGAGTTTCTCGAAGGGCGCGAGATGCGCAAGGACCTCACGGACACTCCCGTGCTGCCCGTGGATCGTCTCGTACGCATCTTCACGCAGGTCTGCCGGGCACTCGACGCCGCCCATGCCAGGGGCATCGTGCACAGGGACCTGAAGCCCGAGAACATCTTCCTCGTGGACCTTCCCGACCAGCCCGACACGGTCAAGCTGCTCGACTTCGGCATCTCGAAGATCAAGACGGGCGGCTCCACGAACCTGACGCAGACGGGCATGGTCATCGGCACTCCGCACTACATGGCCCCCGAGCAGGCCAAGGGTGACCGGGACATCGACCACCGCGCCGACATCTTCGCCCTCGGCGCCATCCTCTACGAGAGCTGCACGGGACAGGTACCCGCCACGGGCGATACGGCCACGGCCATCCTCATGAAGATCTTGCTCGAGGAACCCATCGCGCCGCGACAGCTCAACCCGAACCTGTCTCCCGAGGTGGAGGCCGTGATCTACCGGGCCATGCAGAAGGACCGCAACTTGCGGTTCCAGAGCTGCGCCGAGATGGCCGAGGCCCTGCAGGTCGCCACGGGATACACGCACGCCACCATGGTGTCCGGGCTGACGGCGGGTCCTGTCTACCACACGACAGGACCCGCGCCGGGCCTGACCACTTCCCAGCAGGCAGGAGGGTACGGCACGTCCCAGACCCCCATGGCCTGGAACGGAGCGCCTTCCACCGGCATGACCCAGGCGCCGGTGGCCCCGCCCAGGAAGAGCGGCAGCGGGCTCGGGGCCATCATCGCCGTCCCGCTCATCCTCCTCGTCATCCTGCTTCTGGGGGGAGGCGCCGTCGGAGCCATGTTCATGATGGGCCTGTTCGGTTCGAGCGGTGACCAGGATCCCGGCAAGAGCGCATCTTCTACCTCGGCCACGGAGAACCTCGGGGGAAAGCCCACGGATGGAAGCGCCGCGACCGAGAAAATCCCCCGGCCCGCGACCACGGGCGGCGGCGTGGAGGCCGACGGAGACCAGGGGGAGAAGGTCAAGGTCAAGTTCGTCACCGACCCCGAAGGAGCGACCGTCCTTCTGAAGATAGGAACCCACACGCGCGAGCTGTGCACCTCGAACTGCACGCACGAGTTCAACTTCTCCGACAAGACCGTCGCCGTGATCCTGCGCAAGAGCGGCTACAGGGAACAGGAGATGGAGTTCACTCCGGACTTCAACAAGGAGCTCTTCACGGACCTCGCCAAGGCGGGCTCGAAGAAGAAGCCAGGAGACACCGGGCCTGTCATCAAGGAGCTGCCCGGCGACTCGGGGACCAAGCCACCACCATCTTGGGAGATCAAGCCCAAGCCCGCAGACGGCGGCACAAAGAAGCCCATCATCAAGCCCATCGAGAAGCCCAAGGACGGCACCTCGACGACCACCCCGACCAAGCCCCCGCCCATCAAGATCATCAAGAGCCCGGGAGGCTGAGGCCCGGCACGTTCACTTCATGTAAGCCAGCTCGAAGAGCTTGCGCGCCGCCTCGCGGCCACCGAGCTTCTCGAGGCACTCCTCCTCGATCTGCCTCACGCGCTCCCTGGTCAGGTTCATGAACTCGCCCACCTCGTCGAGCGTCCTCGGGCCCGTCTCGGCGAGATCCAGGACGCACGACTCGTTCATCTCGTGGACCTCGAGATCCGGGAAGTTGATCTTGATGGCCCCGTTGCGCTTGTCCTCGTTGATGTCCATGTAGAGGTGATAGCGGCAGCTCACGAACGGGCACGGGCGTCCCTGCCCCTCGCACTGGGCCCGGGTCCCAGGTCGTTTCACCTCGAACTCTGGCTCCGGGTACAGGATGCCCAGTAGCTTCCTGTACTCCTTCGGCATCTTGCGCACCTGCAGGGTCTTGCCCCTGACAGGACGACGGCGGCGCTTGCGACGCTCGCTCTGGGTGGACTCCTCCTCGACCTCGTGCTCGAACTCGGTCTCGACCCTGAGGACACTCTCCTTCACCATGACTCGCCCCTCCTCGTTCCTTTTCACCTCGTCGCCATCCGTCAGATGGCGATCTCGACCATGTCCTTGCCCCGGCGGGCTATGTCCGCCGCTCTTTGCATGTTGACCGCGGCCTCGCTCATCAGCGCGCTCATCTCGCCGACCCCCTGTGCATCCAGACGTCCGAGCCTCTCCTTCACGTCCCTTATGTCCGTCACGATCCCCAGGCAGTCGGCCATCACGCCGATGAGCCCCGCGGAGATCTCCTCGATGGTCCTGCCGCACGACAGAAGCGACTTGATGGTCGTCACCTGCCTCGGAGTCCAGGACGGATAGACACCCCACGACCCCTGGTGCTTGCCCTTGGCTCCCACGCGGCGGGAGCGAGGGAGCAACCCGAGCTGGACGTACTTGCGGAAGGTGGCCTCGGTGAGCCAGATGTCGTGACGCCTGAGAAAAGCTATCACCTCCGAGCTCGTCGCGCCCTGCGGGTGCTCGTCCTCGAACACGGCGAGAGCATCCTGCGATACGAGATCCTCCAAGGTCTCTCCTCTCCGTTGTGAGCTTCACAATATTCCACTGAGTGGAATCCTGTCAAGCGATAATATTAAGAGTAATCATTTTATATTTGCATGCCCTCGACTATCCGTCCAGGCCTCTCCCCATATGCCCCAACATGCGGATTACCATGAAGAATCGAAGGTGACGCTCACCAGCGGTGGGAGACCTGGATCGAGTTCGTGCCTTCCTCGATGTACAGGGCGCCACCCTCGGAGCAGTTCCAGCACGGCCCCCAGTTCAGGACGTCCCTGTCCACGCCGGCCACGAGGATGATGGGTAGAGGCACCTTGATGGAGGTGTCCGTGTTGCCGAGAAGGACCATGCTCGCCGCGTGCCTGAAGCGTCCGTCTCCGAGGTGGTAGAGTGCCGCCACGAAGCTGTCCTCTCGCGCGTATCCCACGAAGGCGAGCAGCTCCTCTCCCCTCATGGGATGCCACCAGACCGGGTTCTTCGTGAAGATGTATCCCGGATAGGACTTGCGCGGATCGATGTTCCTTCGCAGGAGCACGTAATCCAGGTCGGTCTCGCCGAACAGCGAGGCCTCCCCGTGCACGGGCATGAGCTCGGGAATGGCGTTCACGAGCTCGGAGAACTTCTCGGGCGCCATGTCCTTGACCTCGGAGAACGGCTTCTCGAGAGGCTCCAGAATCACCTCGGCCTCGTTGCGCGCTCCCGAGCAGCACCTGAACCCCACGGTGGACGAGGCCCCCTCGTCCATCCGCGAGCTGCGAGAGGCGCACCTGCGGGCATGAGGCCCCTCGTCCGGCGCCGCCCCGCGCATCACCCGTCCCTTCGGAGCGGGGTTTTCCGGTAGCATGAAGATGCTGTCCGTCCACTCCAAGATGGCGCCCATGCCCGCGACGCCGTACCCGGACAAGAGCGCCTCGAGGCCCTGTCCGTAGAGGCTGGCATCGTAGGCTTGCGAGTAGGGATACTGGCTGTTCACGCCTCCCTTGCAGGCCGCCTCCCACTCGAGCTCGGTGCACAGCCTCCTGCCCCCGGCTTCGCACAACCCCCGGGCCTCGTCGACGGACACGCCGGTGCGCGGTGCAGCCCCCTTCTCGTTCGGATAGGGGAAGCGATCGATGGTGAAGCTGCCGATCTTCATGGGGACGAGATCCATCTCGCTCGTGGGATCCCTGCCCGGAAGCCCGGTGCGGCTCCCCACGAGCAGGGTCTGCGCCGGGATCTCGATCTCCCGCACATCGTCACCGAGAGCGGGTAGGGATGGCTCCTTGCCGAGAGATTCCGCGTGCATCAGCGTGGAGAGCTTCGGCTTGTGCGCGACGAGAGCCCCGGGGCTCTTGCCGGGAGTGCTGGTCTTCCCGGGCCCCTTCACCCTGGCCGAGTGAGCGTTCCCGTCCTCCTGGCCTCGTCCATTCCCGGACGGCTCTCGACCGCAGGCCAGGGCCCCGGCGCCCAGTCCCACCATCATGGCGAGAACGAGCGCCCCCGAAGCCCCCCGATGTCCGTGGCCCGGCTCCACGGTGCTCGATTATCACCAAAAGTTCGGCTATGACAACTTCTGTCCCGGATGGGGGATGACGAGGAGATTCGCCCATGATGCGCACGACGATGATCGCGGCCCTGGCGTTCTCGGTGATGGGGTGCAAAAACAACCAGAAGAACGTGCCGCAGGACTCGGGTACCGGTGACACGGCGCCCTTCGACGTGGACCAGGACTCCGATGGCCAGGACCCGCCCGCCGACTCCCAGGGTGAAGACGATGCTCCGGCGGACTTTCAGGACGAGGACAGCGTGCCCCCCCCGCCAGTGGAGTGGTACTGCAGGGCATGCACGTGGGACTCCGAGTGTGGGCCTGGAGGCGAGTGCGTGGATCACGGGCCTGGCGACTGGTCCTGCGCCACATCGTGCGATGGCGATGACGGGTGCCCCGGTGGAGCGCAGTGCCTGGCACGCCCGGACGGGGAGAGCCGGTGCATGCCCAACACGGGCGCCTGCCTGTACGACCCGCTGGGCTCCGCCTGCCCGGCATGGGGGTGCACGGGTCGCGAGAACCTGTGCTCCGATCCCGGAGGGGCCACGGGATACTGCACCCACGGGTGCGAGAGCAGGGCCGACTGCGACGTGGGATACAACAGGTGCGAGGATCGCGGGGACGGGCTGCTCGTTTGCCTCGCGGATCTCCCTTCACCGTTCGAGCGCTGCGGCACCATGGAGCACGATGACGGTATCGGCTCGCCCTGCGGCTCGAGCACGTGCGCCGATCCAGTGTTCGTCTGCTCGGACTCGTTGTCGGACGATATACCGGCGTTCTGCACGATCGCCTGCGCGTCCGACACCCAGTGCGGGCCTGCGGGGCGTTGCGTCGCGCTCGAGGGGACCGACGGGACGTCGCGTCACTGCGTCCCCGACGAGTGCACGTGCCTCGGCATCGTACCTGGCTCCATGCTCGATACGGCACTCGCTGCCACGGGGCTCACGAGATGCGACCTCGGGTGGCCGGAGCAGTCCGTGACGCCTGCAGAGCCCGAGCTGACCCACGACCGATTCCGGCTGCCGTGGTTCGACGATGTGCACGACGACTGGCTGCGCGGCGGCGTCCCTCTCGCAGGACAGCTCGAATCACGGCTCGACGCCGCCGTGTCGTCGGGGTACGCCCAGGTCGTCATCGAGGCCTCGCGCATGGCGGGCCATCCCATCGCGGGAGGCGATCCGGTGTTCACTCCGGACGCCACCGAACCCCTGGTGGCATCGGTGATCGCGATCATCGAGCAGAAGGGAGGAACGGCGGACGTGGACGCGATTCGCGCGGACTCGGCGGACGTGCCTGCACAGCTCCAGCAGGGCGCAGCCATCGTGCTGCTCGCGGCGGCCGAGGGCATCGCCGCCCGGCAGCGAGCCGTCGAGGGAACCATCGGAGCCGACGAGACGCAGATGAGGCTGTTTTTCATGAAGACCCCGGGGTTCGTGAACCCCATGGCGGGCACGGCCCTGGATCCCAGAAACCGCCAGGTGCAGGACCTGCTCGTGGGCGATTTCGGTTACGAGGAGGTGTACCAGGCAGGCTTCGGGATCGCGAGGGCCGTGGAGCAGGCAGGCTTCGACTCGATGACCTTGCCGGCGGAGAGCTTCTCCTTCGACCAGGCAACCGGGGCAGGCAGGATCATCATCGCGGACGGGTCGGACCACGAGCACGGCGGCGCCCTGGCGGGCGAGGACATCCTGCTCTTCATCGACGTGGGAGGAAACGACGTCTACCGGGTGAGCGCAGGAGGCAACTCGAGCGTCGGGAACCCCGTCTCCATCGCCATCGACATGGGGGGCGAGGACACCTACGGCTACGTGGAGGTCCCCGGTCCTTTTGACTCGGGCCGACTGGTGTCTGACGCTGGCGGGCGGGCTTCGGCGCCCAATTTGCCCTTCTCCCTCTCGGACACGGCCCGGCAGGGATCGGGACGCATGGGCATCGGCATGCTGTTCGACCTGGGAGAGGATCCCGACGATTACACGTCGCTTCGCATGAGCCAGGGATTCGGATCCCTGGGATTGGGCCTCCTGTGGGACGAGGGTGGGGACGACACCTACCGGTGCGAGGCGTCGTGTCAGGGGGCCGGCATCTTCGGGCTGGGCATCATGGTGGACCGTGGGGCGGGCACGGACACGCACGAGTCGTACCACGTGTCGCAGGGGTTCGCCTATTCAGGTGCCGTGGGAGTGCTCCACGACGGTGGCGGGCAAGACAGCTACGCGTGCGACAAGGACGACGTGCTCTACGAGAGCGCCCAGGACAGTCTCTCCAACTCGAGCCTCTGCCAGGGCATGGGTTTCGGCCGTCGCGCCGACACGTGGCTCGGGGGAGACGGCGTGTTCATGTCCGGCGGGCTCGGAGTGCTTCGCGACCTGGACGGCGACGACACCTACGAGGCTGCCGTCTTCGGGCAGGGGTGCGGGTACTGGTTCGGCCTGGGGGCGCTTCTGGACGGCGGTGGAGCGGACCTGTACGACGCGCGATGGTACGTGCAGGGCGCGGGGGCGCACTACGCCAACGGCCTCTTGCACGACGCCTCGGGCAACGACAGGTACAACGAGACGGAAGACCGCAGGCTCAACGTCACACTGGGCGGAGGGCACGACTACTCGATCGCCTTCCTGCTCGATGACGCGGGCGACGACCACTACTTCGCGCCGAATCTCTCGTTCGGTGCCGGCAACGACGACGGATTCGGGCTCTTCTTGGACCGTGAGGGTACGGACGAATACGAGTGCTCCTCGAACTTCTCGTTCGGCAACGCGGTGGAGACGTCCCGGGTGCTGCCCCTGAGCGTGGGGGTTTTTCTGGATGCAGGCGGGGCCGATACGTACGTCCGCCCCGACACGACCCTCACGACGAACGACGGGGCATGGACCCAGACCATGTCGGGCGGTTCGAGCGAGCACGGAGCTGGAATGGACGTGGACACGGGTGGAGTGCCTGGTATCTAATGAGTGACCACCGGAGGTGAGAACATGACGAAGCTCGCGGCCGCAACGGTGATAGCTGCCACCCTGCTCTGCCCGCTCCAGGCCCGGGCAGCGATCTCGAGGTCCGACATCTTCCACGGCAGCGCCGGCGCACTGTTCACCCTGGGCGGCGATCTGTGGACCGAGCCTGACCACCCGTCGTGGTTTGCCATGGACGGGGTCCCGTTCGGAGATACGGCGGGCGGGTTGGGCGTGGGTGGTGGGTTCTTCTTCCAGGCCAGGTTCGTGAAGTGGATCGGGCTGGAGATCGGATTTCTCTTCGAGCACGACCACCAGTGGTACGACATCGAGTACAACGGCGGCGCAGCGAACCTGCGCTACCACATCCGCTACGCCCTCGTGAGGATCCCCATCCTCGTGCAGGTCGTGTTCAACACGCCCTCCATGCGGATCGCGCTGGGATTCGGCCCGGAGTTCGCCGTCTCGCGCAACAACCGCGACGACGTGACGGTGGAATCGGGGGCAGTACCCGACGTCGAAAGCATCAAGCGCCTCTTCGACACACGGACCCAGAACGACGTGATGATCTGCGCGGCCATCGGGTTCTCTTTCAAGGTCTGGCGCTTCTCCATCCCGTTCGACATCCGCTACTCGTACAACGCCACCCAGCCCAAGGGCTACGAGCAGAGGCTCGGCCTCACCACCGCAACGACCGGTATCACGGCCTCGCAGTCCATGGACCTGAGACTGATGACGGGCCTGGCCTACGACTTCTGAATCTCGCGATCCTTGCGCGGACCGAAGATGGCGGTGCCCACCCTCACGAGCGTGGCTCCTTCCTCGATGGCCACACCGAAGTCGGCGCTCATGCCCATGGAGAGCTCCGGAAGCCTCGCGGGGCCACCCAGCCGGTCGCGCAGCGTGCGCAGGCCGGCGAACCAGGGGCGAACCTCTTCGGGATCGAGCTCGAACGGGGGGAGTACCATGAGCCCCGCACAGCTCACCCACGACGTCCCGTCGATGGCAACGAGGAGCCGCTCCACGTCCTCGGGCAGGACGCCGGCCTTCTGGCTTTCCCGACCCATGTTGACCTCGATGAGAACCCGCACGGGACGCTCCTTTTCACTCGCCCTTGCAACCACCGTCTCGAGCAGCCTCGTCGAGTCCAGCGTCTGGATCATGGACACGTGGGGCAAGACACGTCCGACCTTGTTGCGCTGCAGATGCCCGATGAAGTGCCACTCGAGATCGTCGAGATCCGCCAGGGTGACGGCCTTGTCCTCGAGCTCATTGGAGTAGTTCTCGCCGAAGAGCCTCTGCCCGGCGGCATGCGCCTGCCGGATCTCGTCCGGGGTGTGCGTCTTGGACACGGCGACAAGCCTCACCGCCTCGACTGGCCGGCCTGCCCTCGCACAGGCCTCGGCCATCCGGTCGAGAACGGATCTCAGGTTCGTGGCGATGCTCATGAAGACCGGATTGTAGCAGAAATCACGGGAGGCAGGACCGGCTGTGCGTTCGTGCCCAACCCATCGATATCACTGGTCCCCCCCGGCGGGAGGCAGTCCGCCGGGGGGGATCGTGATTCGCTCCGGACGGGGACGATCTAATCGTAGTCGTCCTCGTCGTCGTCGCTGCCAAAGTCATCGGCGAACCCGACGTCCTCGGACAGGACCTCCTCGAAGAACTGGTCGATGCTCCAGCCGCCGGATCCGTGGCGCAGCTCCATGCGCTCGAACTCGTCCAGAGAGGCGTAAAGACGGGGGTACTTCATGACCGTCACCTTTCCTATCGTTCCGGCGATGGCAAGGGCCCCGAGTGGAGCAGACCTACCTCAGCCAGATGGTTTCGAGAGTGAGGTCTTTCTCCGAGACCTCCTCTCTGCTTCTCGCCTCGAGATACCTGCGGTAGGACTCCGCCACTATCGCCGCAACGTAGCCCACCACCTCGACATCCTCGTCCCTCATCGCGCTGCGGCCGTCCACGTCGAGCCTTGCGATCCTCATGGTCCGGCCTCCTGGCCTCGCGCCCGCCTCGTGAGCCCTCACGGGGATCGGGTACGCTGCCGTGTTACTGGATGATGATTTGTAATACATCCTGAGACCAGTGTACATACAGTCTCACCAGCTTGTCAAAAAAGGGTCCATCAAGTAGTGAACGGGAGCGTTCGTGGAGTCGACCCATACCGATGAAGGCGAGACCGGGCAGGATCCTGGCGGTGGCCAACCAGAAGGGTGGCGTTGGAAAGACCACGACTGCCGTGAACCTGGCGGCGGCCCTGGCCGTGGCCGAGCGCCCCACCCTGCTCGTGGACATGGACCCGCAGTCCAACGCCACCTCCGCCATGGGTGTCCGCCTCGGTGCCGGCGACCTGTCGATCTACGACGTGTTCGCCGGCCGTGCAGTTGCGCGGGATGCCATCCGCAAGGGTGGCCTGCCAGCCATGGACGTGCTTCCCGCCACGAGACACCTCATCGGTGCGGAGCTGGAGCTCATCGACGCACCGGACCGCGAGTCGGTCCTCGCGAGGGCCCTCGAGGATCTCAGGCCCGGATACGACCACGTCATCATCGACTGCCCGCCGTCGCTGGGTCTTCTCACCCTCAACGCGCTGGTGGCCGCCGACGCGCTCATCGTGCCCGTGCAGTGCGAGTACCTGGCCATGGAAGGCCTGGGAGCCATGGTGGAGACCGTCGATCGCATCCAGGCCCTGTACAATCCGGGATTGACCATCGAGGGCATCGTCCTGACGATGCACGAGGCCCGTCTCAACCTCACGCACCAGGTGGAGGAGGAGATCCGCGCCCACTTCGGCGACAGGGTCTTTGCGACCGTCATCTCGCGCAACGTGAGGCTCTCGGAGGCCCCCTCGCACGGGCTACCCGTCCTGCTGTACGATGCCAGGTCCAGAGGGTGCCAGCAGTACATGGATCTGGCATCGGAGCTCATGAGGCGGGAAACACCGGGGAGGGCTTCGCGTTGAGCGGATCCGGAAACAGAGGCAAGAGGCGCGCGTTGGGGCGGGGGCTCGACGCACTGCTCCCGGCCAGGGAGACTGCTGCTCTGGCAGACAGGCATCAGTCCACGACCACCCTTCCCGTCTCGCAGATAGATCCCAACCCCGAGCAGCCTCGCAAGAGGTTCGACGAGGCCAGCATGGCCGCGCTGGTCGAATCGCTCAGGCGCAGGGGAGTGATCCAGCCCATCGTCGTGCGCCGGATGCCGGGTGGACGATTCCAGGTCATCGCCGGCGAAAGACGCTGGCGTGCGGCCAGGGAGGCAGGGCTCGCACAGGTCCCCGTCGTGGTGAGGCAGGCGGGCGAGGACGAGGCGCTCGAGGTGAGCCTCATCGAGAACCTGCAACGCGAGGACCTCAACCCAATGGACGCCGCGAACGCATACGCGCGGCTCGTGGAGGATCACGGGTACTCGCAGGACAGGGTGGCAACGGCACTGGGCCGCAGCCGCCCTGCCATCGCCAACACCATGCGCCTTTTGTCCTTGCCCGAAACGGTGCAGCAGATGGTGGCCGACCAGACCCTGTCCGAGGGCCACGCGAGGGCGGTGCTCACGGCCGAGGGGCCCGCGAGGCAGATCCAGGTGGCCCGCGAGGCCGTCAAGCAGGGTCTGAGCGTCAGGGCGACAGAGAAGCTGGCCAGGACCGCGGCCGAGCCGGGCAGGAGCCAGGGCCCCGGCGCATCGAAGGCTCCCACCTCACCCGAGATCCACGACCTCGAGGAGCAACTGCAGAGGGCACTTTCGGCCAGGGTCAGGATCCTGCACCGCAAGGCGGGCAACGGCGAGATGCGGGTCCGCTACTCGTCGCTCGACGAGCTGGACTCCATCCTCGACACGATGCTGGGAAAGCGCCGCCGCTAGCGACCCGTTCCGGTGAGCTTGAGGACTGGCACGGAGGCCACCTCCGCGGTCGCGTCGCGTCCGGCCTGACCGTAGAGGATCTCGGTGCGCAGCGCAGCGCTCGAGTGAAGGCGCGCACAGTCGAGGACGCTCTGCACGAGCCGCGGGAAGTCGTAACCGGAACCCGTGGCGATGCGGCTCAAGAGCGACTCCGCCGTGAGCACGGGGAGCGAGTCGACCTCGAGCACGTACTCGTTCTCACCCTCGGTCACGATGAGATCCACGCGGCTGGCGCTCTCGCAGCCGAGGACGCGGTTGGCCCGCTCCGCGAGAGTGAGCACGCACCTGTAGCGCGTCGGTGCGAGCCTGGCGGGCATGTGCACGCTGGCGCCAGCGCCCAGACCCGGCTCGAGCGTGAATCCGTAGGTGGCCCTGGCCGGCTCCACCTCTATGGCCCCGAGCACCCGGCCGTCCAGCAGGCCCACCACGACCTCGCGGCCCTGTATCCAGCGCTCCACGAGCACCTGGTCGTCCCAGGCCAGGGCCGCCTCCACGGCGTCGAGGAGGTCATCCATGCGCCTGACCACGTTCACTCCGACCCCCGACCCCTCGGAGCGGGGCTTCACGGCCACGGGAAATCCGAAGGAACCGTGCAAATCCGCGAGCCAGCCGGCACTCTGGGCATCCACGACGTAGTATGGCGGCGTGGGGATGTTGTGGAGACGGAAGATCTCCTTGGCTTTGATCTTGTCCATGGCCAGAGCGCTGGCGAGCACTCCCGAGCCCGTGTAAGGGATCCCGAGAAGCTCCAGGAGGCCCTGGATGCACCCGTCCTCGCCGTACTTGCCGTGCAGGGCCAAAAATGCCACGTCGATGTCGACGTTCCTGAGCGCCCGGTCCACATCGCGACCGACCACGATCTTCTGGACGTCGTATCCGAGAACGTCGAGGGCCTCCGACACGGCTTCACCGGTCATGAGCGAGACGTCCCTCTCGGAGGAGATTCCGCCCATCAGAACGCCCACCTTGCGCCACTTCATCACGCCCCTCCTGTCACGCGACCCAACCCCGGGTTGATACCAGATGGGAACGATCCCGATCAACTTCCTGATGTGTCTCGCCCATTTGAATTTTCCTCGACTTCAATTACAATTGACCTGTACGGCGCTTTCGCCGTCCAGAAGCATTGCTACAGGTGTACTCCATGAAACAGCCAGGAATTGCAGGTATTCCCTCGTGCGCGATGGTCCTCGTGCTGCTCTTTCCAGGGTGCGGGAATCCGAGCACCCAGGTGATGGACATGGCCGTCGAGGACACGGCGCCGCTGGACACGTTCGACACGGATACGGGAGACATGGACACCCCTGAGGATGACCCCGTCGAGGAGTGCATCTCCACGGGCGCAGAGGTGTGCGACGGGATGGACAACGACTGCGACGGCAGCGTGGACGAGGACTTCGCACTGGCCACCGATCCGTCGAACTGCGGTGCCTGCGGCTACGCCTGCGTGACACCCAACGGAACGCCGGGCTGCACGTCAGGCGAGTGCACCGTCATCACCTGCAACGACGGCTACTACAACGTGAACAACGCCGCCTTCGACGGGTGCGAGTACTCTTGCACGGCGGGAGGCACAATCGAGAGCCTCTGCTTGGACGGCTTCGACGACGACTGCGACGGTCGCACCGACGGCGACGATCCCGACTGCTCGGCCTGCGTGCCAGAGTTCTGCGACATGGCCGACAACGACTGCGACAGCCTCATCGATGAGGACTTCGACCTGCGCACAGATCCTCTGAACTGCGGCACCTGCGGCCACGCATGCTCAAGCCGGCCTCACGCGGCACCAGCCTGCGTGATGGGGGAGTGCGCGATCACCTGCGAGGCCGGATGGGCGAACCTCGACCTCGTCGATGCCAACGGGTGCGAGGGTGCATGCATCCCCGCGACGTCCCCGGACGAGTTCGCCTGCGACGGCGTGGACGACGATTGCGACGGCACCGTGGACGAGGACTACATTCCCTACAGCTGCGGGGTGGGACGCTGCGTCACGAACTCCGTGTGCTGGGAAGGCGCGGAGGAGTGCGAGCCGCTGACGCCCATCGCAACGTCGGACGCGGTCTGCGACAACGTGGACGAGGACTGCGACGGCGCCACCGACGAGGAATTCGCGCCGTCCACCCTCTGCGTCGGGCTGTGCCGGACCACGGCCACGTGCGTCGATGGAACGGAGTTCTGCGGCACCCCGGCGGGCTTCGACTCCAGCTGCGACAACGTGGACGACGACTGCGACACCGTCCCCGACGAGGACTACATCCCCTACACGTGCGGCTCGGGTGGCTGCACGCGCCAGTCCACCTGCTACGGCGGTTACGAGAACTGCGTGGAGGGCGGTCCAGCCCCGGAGATATGCAACGGATCGGACGACGACTGCGACGACGTCATCGACAACGGAGACCCCGCGGCCATGTGCACGCCCGTCCCTCCCAACGGCACGGGGCTGTGCAGCGGTGGAGTCTGCACCATCGGAGCCTGCACGAGCGGCTTCTTCGACGTCGACACCGTCTACGGCAACGGCTGCGAGTGCCAGCAGGAAGCAACGGAAAGCAGCTCGCTGGCTTGCGGCACGGCGTACGACCTGGGCAGCTTCGCAGACACGGGCACGACGACCACCGTGAGCGGCAACATCGTCCCCTCGGGCGAAGAGGACTGGTACAGGTTCACGGCCGTGGACAACGCGGACTCGAGCTGCGACAGCTTCAACGTGTCGGTGGCCTTCACGTTGAACCCCGGGAGCGTGTTCCGCATGGACATCTACAGGGGTAGCTGCTCGGATGGGTCCCCATGCCTCAACGTCAACGACCAGATGCAGTGGTACACGAACATGAGCACCGGCAGCATGACGAGCAAGGTGGGCGAGTGCCAGTGCAGGACGTCCAACGTCTACGACTACAACTTCTGCACCGACAACAGCGCCACCTTCTACGTGAAGGTCTACAGGGCCGCCAGCGCACCGGTGACCTGTGACAACTACACGATCCGCATCTCGAACGGTGTGTGAGAGAGGCCTCAGCAGGAGAAGATGAGATGACGGCACGAATCCCCCTGGTCTGGACTGTGGCCCTGATGGCTGTCGCCGCCTGCTCGGGGGGTGGATCGGTCCAGCCGATCAACGACGGCACCACGGACACGGGGGTGATCCTCGACGCCACCGACTCCATCGCGCCCGACGTCCCGTAC
>JBFYZU010000111.1:0-15579 GCA_041309365.1 Myxococcota bacterium | reverse complement strand
CCGGCGTGCCCGGGTCGCCCGTGAGCGAGCTCGAGGTGCAGCCGCACCAGGCCGCTGCCGCGAACAGAACACCCGAGAGCCTCGCCGTCATCCCGTCCCTCCCGTCGTTGCGTTGCAGCATAGGCGACGACCGCCCTGGTTTCAACCCGCCCGCTTCCGAGCAAGGCTGTCGGTCCCGTAGATTCCGGCCATGCGCGAGTTGTACCCTGGATCCCCGTAGCGCCTGTCCCCGACGATGGCGTGCCCGGCGATTGCGGAGTGCTTGCGGATCTGGTGCTGGCGTCCCGTCAGGAGCCTGACCTCCATCAATGACAGGTATCTGGAGCTCCTCGAGACCCTGTAGTCGGTGCGGGCCTCGACGCGATCTGTGGACTGGCCTCGGGGGTTCCTGCGTCCCTCGGCCTTGTCCGACAGGGACTGGCTCCAGGTCTGCCATGTCTCCGATACGGGTAAGGCACCCCGAACGATAGCGAGGTAGACCTTCTCGCAGCTTCTTTCCTGGAGCTTGCCCGACAGATCCCGCGCGGTCCCGGAATCCAGGGCGACCAGCAGCAGGCCGCTCGTCTCTTTGTCCAGCCTGTGCACGGGATGCACGTCGTCGAACGTCCCGGGCTCGAGCTGCCTCCCGAGGATCCGACAAACGTCCTGCGGGTCGTTGTGGACGCTCATGCCCGCGGGCTTGTCCACGACCAGCCACGAGTGGCCACGGGCCAGGATGACCAGGCTCATCATGCGATCATGGCCCATCGTGCTGGCCGGAAACAACCCACTGCGAGCCCGCCCGGGATGCCTGTCTTGGTCACGCCGGCTCGGCGGGCAGGATCTCGAAGCCCAGGGCCGCGGCGTTGCGGCGTATGCGCCCGGCGAGGCCCAGCACGGCCAGCCCAGCTCCCGCGCCCCTCGCGACCAGGGCGGAAGCGAGGTGGATGGCGTCGAGGGTCCGCACGGGCTCGACAGGAAAAGGCCTGCGGGAACGGTAGACCACCTCGCCCGAGATCCTCAGCACGTGCCAGTGGATCGAAGCCGCCGAGAGAGCGGCCCTTCTATCGGCAGCCTCCGCCTCCCGTATCATCCCGGTGTCCGCCGCCCGCAGGATCGCGCGTTCGCACTCGATCACGGTCAGATCCGATGCGAACACGGTCTGGGCACCAGACAGCGCCTGCCTGCACGCGGCCCCGCGCTCTTCGCCGAGCAGCCAGGCCAGCACCGCGCTCGATTCGGCGTAGAGGTTCACTCGCCACGCTCCTCGTCGATCAGCCTGGCGCTCTGTCCCTGCCCGGCGAGCGGAGCCAGATCCGGATAGGAACCCGGCTCGTTCGGCGCTCCGAGGGTGACGAGGCCGCCGCGCGCAAGCGCTTCGAGAGCTGTCGCCGCCTCGGCATCCTGGAGCGCGTATCGCGTGGTCCTCATCTCCGCCACCACCTCGCCCCTGTCCGTCACCAGTATCACTTCCCCTGAGCGGGCCTGCCTGACGTACTCGCTCAGCTTCGCCTTCAGCTCCCTGATCCCGACGGCCTTCATGTCCCTATTGTAACTACATGTAGTTACATTGCCCAGGCATCCCCCAGTACTCGCGCACGGTCGCACGAGGATCGTCAACGCCACGCGCGCGCCGGAGGCGAGGTGGAGGTGCCGAGGCCAGAAGAGCCAGCTCCAAACGGGATCATGGTGCCAGGGGTTACATGTGGTGCAACCGACTCAGCAACTGCGGCGCGTCACACTCGCCACCACGCCGGAGGCCATCCGCAGAGTCATGACCCGCGCGGGCCTCGCACCCATGCCACCACCGCCACCTCTGCCTCGCGTGCGAGGCCAGCTCGCGCTCGGTTTGAATGTCCTTCTGTGCTCGATGAGGGACGCGAGGTCGTCGGGGATGTCGACGGTGAAACGCATGGAGATCACGGTCCGGGACGAACACAACGGATTGAGCGGGCAGAGTCCTTGTCGCTGAAGTGTACGTCGGCGTTGGAGAAGGAAACGGTCCAAGCGTCGACCGTATAATCCGCACGCGACGACGACGACCAGTACCACGAGCATGTGCCCTCCAGCGCCGGGTCACAGTAGCAGCCGTCCGCCCCCGGCCCGCCCAGCGGGTCGCATTCGCAAGAGTTGTTTTCCCAACAATCCCACGCCGTGAGGCACGAGTCAGTCACATGGCAATAACCGCCGTCCTCCGTGGCAGGGCAGCCTCGGATTAACTTCCGTAGCTCCGAGATGGTCGGCAGGTGCCACTCTCCTGCTCCGTGGCCCGCCAGTGACAAGGCCGCGCAGTACGCGACAGCCGAATCCCAGTTCCGTGAACCACCTATCGGTGGATCTTCCCATAGATAACCAGTGGTGGGGTCCAGCCAGCAGCCGTTTCTCTGCCAGCACCCGTCGCAGCACTCGTTCACGCCAGAACACTCGCCAAGGAGCACACTGACGTCTGTATCCTCGCAGTCGTCGCCGAACGTACATAGGTAATATACGTGTCCGTCCCCGTCGTCGTCCTCGTCGGGATGACCGTTGCAGTTGAAGTCCTCGCTCGTGCAGGAAACGGACTCACCCGGGTTATACGCCGCGTCAAGATCGTCGCAGTCTGAACCGCTGCACGCTATGTCCAAAAAACCATCCGCATCGTCATCCGCCCCGCCGTCCGCCCATGTTCCGTCACAATCATCGTCTATTGTGTCGCAAGTCTCTGTGGCTCCGGGATGGATGGTGACGTCATCGTCGTCGCAATCCGTCTCCTCTCCGGTGGCTACACATCCGGAGTTGGCGTATCCGTCCTGATCCGCGTCCTCGACCAAGGACAACGAGCCATCGCAGTTCGTGTCGAAGCCATCACAGGTGATCTCGGACATGTCCTCGTGAATCATGGGGTTGGTATCATCGCAGTCAAAGCCATCACAGCTTATACTATGCCGCCCGTCGCCGTCGTTATCCTGATCCTCCTCCCCATTGCAATCATGGTCGTCCGTCGAGCAGTCGATTGCCATCGAACCCAGGAAGGTGGATGGATCCGAGTCGTCGCAGTCCGTGCCGCTGCAGGATTCCCGGTCCTGACCATCGCCGTCGTTGTCCCGGTCCCCCTCGCCGTTGCAGTCGTGGTCGGACGTGGAGCAGTCGACCGCGATCGATCCGGGGAAGGTCGTGTCGTCTGAGTCGTCGCAGTCCGTACCGCCCGTACACGCCGTACCGGACACGGACGAGGCAAGGTACCCGTCGTCGTCTGCGTCCACTGGAGCGTACTGGCAATCCCCATACTCATCACAGGTATCGCTTGTGCAGGGGTCATCATCATCGCAGTCCAGATCCACCGTGCACTCGACCTCCACTGGCGTGTCGGACGTGGTGTCGGTCGAGGTGTCCTGGACCGTGTCCGTGCTCGTGTCTGCCGTCGGGTTAACGCAGACACCACCTACGCAATAAAGGCCCGGATTGCAGATCCCGCCTGAGGTGCACTCGCAGCCCTCTTCGCCTACTGGGCAGGTAAAGCCACCGCCCCCGCAAGAGATCATCCCTATGCTCAGCAGAGCAAGTAGTCCCTTCATGATCCCTCCTGGCAGAAGCGTACCACTATCCATCGAGCAGTCAACGATGCGCGGGTCCACCATGCTGACATCACCGCATGTTCGCGCTACTCTCCGAGAAATGGAGATCTTCCTATTCACCACCTGTCGGTCGCCACAAGTCCGTCCGCCCCGTGATCGTCGACCTTTCGCCCGCCTGTCCTTCGCCACAACCGCATCCGCAGGCCACACGTCCGGGTTCGACGGTTCGCTGGTAGCCGGGAGGGGCGCGATGAGCCTTCGACGGCAGTCGGCTTGTATACTGGATGCCTGTACCCTGTACCCTGGACCATGGAGTAGCTCGAACCGTGTGCCTCCTGCTGGGGGCATGGACGAAGGCCCGCCACCCCCCGCGAGGCTGTCCAGAGGCACAGCACTTTCATGATCGGTTCCGGGGTCCTATTCTGTCTCACATGGACTCCTCGAGTGATGGAGGGAAGTGACCGGGAAGAGGCGTGCGAGAAGCCGGGGTTATCCGGGGCTCCATCCTTCAGTCAGGTAAGAAAGTGAGGAACCATGAAGAAAGCTACCCTTGCATTCGTCGGTCTGCTGCTTTTCGGATGCACGACATCCTAGAAGCCCGAGGAGGATACCACGACCGACAGCTCGGTGGACACCACGGCGGACACGACCGTCGACGTCGCGACGGACACGGTGACGGAGTCCGACGGCGCGCCCGCCGAATGCGGCAACGGCATCATCGAGGAGGGAGAGGAGTGCGACGACGGGGGCATCAGCGCCGAGTGCAACGCGAATTGCACCGTCTCGACGTGTGGCGATGGGATCACCAACTCCGTCGCCGGCGAGGTCTGCGACGATGGTGGCGCGAGCGAGGATTGCGATGCCGACTGCACGCTCGTGCAGTGCGGGGACGGCACTCCCAACGCCGCGGCCGGCGAGGTCTGCGACGATGGTGGCGCGAGCGAGGATTGCGACGCCGACTGCACCTTCCCGGAGTGCGGCGACGGGACCGTGAACGCCTTGGCCGGCGAGGTCTGCGACGGTGAGGAGTCCGCCTCGTGCGACACCGATTGCACCGTTCCGGACTGCGGCGATGGCCTATTGAACGTCTCCGCCGGAGAGGTCTGCGACGACGGCAACCTCATTGACTACGACACGTGCTCGAACTCGTGCGCCTGCGGGACATACTCGCCGTCGGGTTCGAGCGAGAGCTACACGAACAACTGCTTCGTTGCAACAGACTGGACCCTCTACGAGTCCTACGACGGGATGAGCGGCAACACCAGCGTGACGCTGAGCGCCACGCTGCAGGGCACCTTGTCGGACATCGACCCCGGCGACAGGATAACCATGCACGTGGTCCTGCTCGATCCGCTGCGGATCGAGGGCGCGGTCAACTACGCGTCGGTATCGTTCCACACAGGGACATTCTCCGGTGGGAACACGGCCACGGCGTCCATGACGACGGCGCTCGCGACGGTCCTCGGCTCGGTGACCCTCGCTCCTGGCAATGCCGGGTACTACGGGACGGCTTCTGCCGGAACCATCGGTGGAGGATGGTACAACCTGAGCGTGACGAGCCCGACCACGGGCCAGGTCCTCGAGGTCATGACCGTGTCATTCACATCGCCGGCCACGTTCACCTCGGGCAACCCGGTGAACCCGGATCAGAGCCTGGCGGGAGGGTCGGTGTCCATCTCGTACAACGCCAACGGCGACATCAGGGGCGGCCCCTACCCGGTGAGCATCGGCCCCTGAGCCGGCAACGTCCGGCGGGATCGCCCACATCTCGGCGCTGCCCTCTTCACGGTGGGGGCCCACGTGGAGAACCTCTTCGATTACGAGTACTTCGAGATTATCGACGTCATGGTCGCCCGCAGGGTCTTCAGCCTGGCGCAGCTCGGGTTCGGTGCGTTCACGGGCCTGACGGCCTCCTTCTGAGAGCCGTGGCGCAGGACCGCACAACAATCTCGTCCAATCCGGCGCCCCCGGTTCGTCAGTGCTCCATGGACGGCGAGAGGCCCGAGCAGGAGGCGGAAGGCTCCGTCGTCTACGAGAGGATGAGGACGCGCATGCTGCGAATGTTCGGTCGAGAGCCCTGGGTCGAGGACGTGGCGCACGCGGCCTTCGAGACGTTCCTCGAGAAGAGGCACACGCTGCGCGACGAGGGCAGCGTCGACGCGTTCGCCCTGCGCATCGCCCTGAACGCCGCTCGCGACGTGATGCGGCGCCAGCGGCGCACGACCATCCTCGACGACCTGTTCGTGGCCGTTCGCGACCCGGACCACGTCACCCCCGGGTGCGGCGAGGAGCACCTGCTGCGCTTCGACGGCCACGAGTTCCACTGGTTCTGAGCCCGCAGAGGCTCGTCGTGCGGGTCAAGGAGAAGCACTACCCCTCCATGCACGTGCTCCACTTGTGACGGCTTCTTGTAGTTGCGCACCGCGTCTTGGGCGCTCATCCGCTCTTTCGAGATGCTGGAGCGTACCTGTGCCGAGCGGTTGAGCGGAACCATGCGCCGCGAGTGCCTCGATCACGTGATCGTACTGGACGATCGCCACGCGCCTCGTTTCGGGGTCGAGCCCCTCCCGGGAGGGGATCCTCGTGCGCTCGGGTCGAGCGGGCACGCTGACAAAGGATTGCCGGACGCTGCAATCTGTAGTAGTATCGGGCACTTCACCGCCAGCAAGGGAAGGGG
The DNA here is from genome assembly GCA_041309365.1 of Myxococcota bacterium. Lineage (GTDB taxonomy): Bacteria > Myxococcota_A > Polyangia > DRWM01 > DRWM01 > JAFDER01. Next base: position 9,369 of record JBFYZU010000111.1, on the reverse strand, counting down.
CACCGGAACGATGCAAGGTTCACATGGAATCATCGCAACCGTCCTGATCGCGTCGTCGGCCGTTCTGCTGTCGGGCTGCCCGAAGCACGGCGACGATGAACCCGAGTTCTCGGTCACCGCGACGCCCGCGAGCGTGGAGGCGTTCGTCGGTGACAGGTTCGGGATAGCCATCAACAGCACCCACCTTGACGCCGCCCTGGACGGAATCGCTATGCTCATCGCCCCGCCCGCCGGCATCCTCGGTCCGGTCGCAGCGGGTGACATCGCATTCCTGCCGGATCTGGCTCCCAACTACCTGTTCATGTCCTCGGGTCCGCCGGTCGAATACCACTTCGGCCCACATGCGAGCGGCGCCTACGATATCTCCAGCGGCGCGTACCGGCAGGTGGTCATGTTCGAGTGCGTGGCAGAGGGCGAAGGGGACATCGACATCGAGGCGAGATGGAAGGAGTACATGGTCATACAGGATCGCGTCAGGGCGACGTCCGTGCACGTGCTCTGCAAGCCGAAGCCCTGCGTCGAGGATCAGATCAGCGATTACATCGATTCGATCTGCAGCGCGGTCGTCTCGTTCACCGGCTCGTGGCTGGACATCATCTGCTTTGAGGCATGGAAGAAGCACCTGCTGGACGCGCTGGCGGCCGAGAAGGAGTACGGCGCATCGTCCCGCAACGCATGCGGGTCCACGGAGGGCGGCAGGCGCGTCGTGTGTCCGACGGGAGTCCTCGACATGCCGGAGGGCGAGGTCGTGATGGTCGAGACGAAGCTCGCTGCCCCCGTCCCCCAGACGGATCCCGATCACTCCTACATCTACGCCGTGGTGTTCGACTCGGACGACGACCCGGCGAACGGCTGGCAGTTCGTGCCTCCCTACGACTGCGACTACTTCATGGGCGCGGACCGCTGGTACCAGTGCATCTACGACCACGTGACCGACCAGTGGATCGTCACCGTGACCCAGGTGGACTCGAGCCAGCACACCACGCAGGTCTCTTCCACCGCGAGGTGCGTGATCGAGGACGACACCGTGGTCTGGCACATCAGCAAGTCGGACTTCCCTGGCGTCTCGATCCCCCTGCGCGTCAGCGCCTTCGGTCACGACGGGTCGTTCGGCGCCTCCGATCGCGGCGGGGACGTCTCGGGGGTGGATCCGACCGTCGACCTCATGGCGTTCTGGTGATCCGGCTTTTGTCGAGCCCCGGCCACCGCAGATCCGGGCGCTTCTCCCGGCTGGGCCGGCGGCCGTTTTCGGCAAGCGCACCCGGAGCGGATCGTCTGGCGAGGGACTAGGGCTCCATCATCGATGCGCCTGGCGCGAAGCCGCTTTGCCCGGCCGACCGCGCCCGTCGCACGGATATTGCCGAGGCGATCCGGCCCCGGCCGCGTGGATCTTCGACGCGGTCGTGGCGAAGGACGGGGCAAGAGATCCTGCTTTCCGTGTCCTCTTGACCCGCGTGCTTTGGGCGCTAAGGGCAACGAGGACGTCTTGAACCGGACGCGCTGCGAAGGAGGACGACGTGAGGATAGAGCTCAACGGAACCATGGTCGAGCTGGGGCCCGAGACCGACACCGAGAGGCAGAAGCTCGGCGAGCTGTGGGATCTCCTCGTGGACTGCGCGAAGTTCAACCGCAAGCTCGTGCCCGTGGGCGAGTTCGTGCCGGCCGACCCCGTGAGGAGCAGGCAGGCCCGCTTCGACATCGAGGACTGACAAGGCCCTACATTCCGGCCCTTTGCCGCTGTATAATCCCTCTTCGATGCGTGCCCTCGTACTGGAGGGTGGCGCCATGCGCGCCATCTTCACCGCAGGCGTGCTCGACGCCATGGCCGAGCGCGGCGATACCGCCTACGACCTCGTCATCGGCGTCTCCGCGGGCGCCTACTGCGCGACGTCGTTTCTGTCGGGCCAGCACGGGCGCATCCAGAAGATCGTCGAGCGCTACATGAGCACGTCCAGGTACGTGAGCCCGGCGCGCATGCTCGTGGGAGGCAGCCTCATCGACCAGGACTACCTCATCGACACGGTCACGAAGGTTCTCTTGCCCCTCGACGAGAAGGCGTTTCGCGCCTCCTCGCCCGAGTTCGAGGTGGTGACCACCCACGCGCACACGGGCGAGCCCTGCTACCTGCCCGGAAAGGACGAGGACTGGCTGAGCGCGCTGCACGCCACGGTCGCCATGCCCTTCTTCTACAGGGGAGGCCCCATCGAGTTTCGCAAGGAGCTGCACTTCGACGGGTCCATCACCGAGCCCGTGCCGCTGGCGCGCGCCATCGCCCGGGGGGCCACGGACATCACGGTGGTGCTCAACCGCCCCGTGTCCTGGGAGCCCGAGCCCCTGGGCGCGCTGGCCAGGCTGGCGCTGCGCGTGGAGCTCGCCGACTACCCCGGCACCTACGCGGCCCTCTTGCGCACGCCGCTGGCCTACCGCGCCGCGCGCCTGCACCTGGACGGCCCCCCGCCCGGCGTCAGGCTGCGCGTGATCCGCCCGCCCTCGTCCTACGCGGTCACCCGCTTCACGCGCGACACCAGGCTGCTCGAGCAGGGTTACCGCCAGGGCTTCGAGGTCGCGGACCTCTGATCCTCGGGCCGGCCCGCCTCGAGATCCTCACAGCATCGCCAGGATGGCCGGCGCGTGCATGACGCCCTTGTAGACGTAGAGCCTGCCCGGGAGGCTCGCGTCCAGCACCTTCTCGCTCACGCGCAGCCTCTCGCTCACGGCGAAGATGACGCGCCAGGGCAGCCCGGCCTGCACCATGTCCACCCGCTTCCACACGGTCTCCCGGCTCCAGTAGCCCATGACCTCCAGGTAGACCAGCTCGCCCGTCTCGGCGTGCGTGAACGCGAGGTCCGGGACGCACACCCCCACGCCGGGCAGATCCAGCACGTCCGAGGCCGCTCGTGCCTTCCACGGCGTGTCGAGCCTCGCGAACGCCTCCATGAGCCTCGCCACCTCGTCGGGAAGCCTCGCGTCGAGCGCCTCGCCGTCCGCCGCGCCCTGCTTTGCGGCCCCGCCCTCGAGGTGGAACGCGTACGCCGGCATGTCCCTGTCCCAGAGCACCTCGGCGTCGAGCTCCCATCGCCCGGTGCGCTCGAGCACGGGCAGCACCATGGCCAGAGAGAGCCCGTACTTCGTCACGGTCCTCAGGACGCTCATGGGCCCGTCGAGCACGATCCGGATGCCTCCCCCGTCGAGCCTCTCTATCAGGTAGAGCAGCCTCAGAAACTTCAGCCTTCCGAACAGCGCCCTGAGCGAGGCCGTGTCCGCGCCGGTCAGGATCACCGTGACCTTCACGGCCCGAAGCAGCACGGCCTGCCTGCGCGCCATCTCGTACGCGCGCATGAGCCCTGGCCCGTCGATGGCGTCGAAGGCCGCGAGCACGTGGTTGTGCCTCAGGTCCGCGAACAGCCCCGCCTCGACCTTCTCGACGCCCGCGCCGATCTCTCGCGCCACGGCGGCGAGCACGGCCTCCCGGTCGAAGCGGCCGAGAGAGCCCGTCGAGCGCCTCGCGGCCGCGGCCCTCTCGAACACCCTCTTTCGGAGATCGCGCGCGGCTTCGCCGGTGGCCCCGTCCTCGTCGAACCTGCACCTGTCCGTCACGAGCTTCGCGAGCCCGCGCACCTCCCTGTGATCGGACGGCTCGTGGGCCACCGCGTCCATGGCCCTGGCGAGCTCTCCCCGCGTGCGCCCCACGTGGGCCGCGGCCACGGCCGAAAGCTCGCCCGCCACCGACTCGAGCCGGTCCTTGCGCTCGCGCCGCAGCTCGGGCACGTGCAGCCTGCCCGACCTGCGCACCACGCCCACGAGGTCAGTGGTAAGCAACGTGATCCCTCCTGCGCCTCGACGTGAGCTCCTCGGCCGTGTCCGCTGCCACGATCTCGTAGAGCACGGCCTGTTTGCCCTCGCGCTTCCTCAGGATGCGTCCGAGCCTCTGCACGTGCTCGCGCACGGACCCGCTCCCCGACAGCACGATGCCGACGCTCGCGTCGGGCATGTCGACTCCCTCGTTGAGCACCCTGGAGGTGGCAATGACGCCGTACGTGCCGTCCGCGAACCCCCTGAGTATCTCGCCCCGCTCCGTGACCTGGGTCTGGTGCGTGATGACAGGCACCAGGAACCTTCGCGACAGCTCGTAGGCCGCGTCGTTCCGCTCCGTGAACAGGAGCACCCGCTCGTGCGCGTGCATGTGCAAAAGCCTCTCCACGTAGTCGAGCTTGGACCGGGCCGCGAACGCGAGCCGCCGCTGCGTCTGGTACGCCTCCATGGCTTCCCTGCCCGCCGCCGTGCGCGACGACCTCTTGACGAGCTCGCTCCACCCGTCCTTTGCGCCCATGCGGATGCCCTGCGCCCTCACGAACGCCAGGTACGAAGCGCGGGCCTTCTCGTACTTTTCCCTTTCCTTTGCCGTCAGCTCGACCAGGATGCGCTCCACCCTGTACTCGGCGAGGTACTCGCCCGCGAGCTCGTCCACCTCGACCCGGTGGACGATGGGTCCCACGAGGCCATCGAGCTCGGTGTGCCTTCCGTCCGCCCGCTCGGGCGTCGCCGTGAGCCCCAGCCTGAAGGGCGCGATGCACGCCAGCGCGGTCAGCGAGTACGCCTCTCCCGGCAGGTGGTGGCACTCGTCGAACACCACCATGCCGAACCTGTCGCCCAGCCGCTCCATGTGCATGTACGCCGAGTCGTAGGTGCTCACGGTGATGGGTCCGACCACGTGCTCGCCGCCGCCCAGCACTCCCGGCTCGCAGCGAAAGCCCGCCGCCAGGATCTCGTACCACTGCCACACCAGATCCAGCGTGGGTGCCACGACCAGGGTGTCGCGCCGCTTTCTATCCATGGCCATGAGCGCCAGGTAGGTCTTTCCCGCGCCCGTGGGAAGGACGACCACGCCTCTCGCGCCGGCATTCTCCCACGCCGCCAGCGCCTCGGTCTGGAACGGGCGCGGCGCGCGCCGCACGCACAGCCCGCCCGCGAGCTCGCCGTACCTTCGCGCGCCGTCCTCGAACTCCATCCGGCCCCTGACCAGCACGCGCACCACGTCCGCGTAGGCCGACGCCGGCGCCCGCACGCACCCGGTCCTTTTGTCCCACCGGCACTCCTTCCCGAACGGGTGCTCGGGCCCCGGCCCGCGGATCTCCAGCGTCCCTCCCGCGAATCCGAGCTCGATCTTCGCCTTCGGGCTCACGTCGTCTTTTGCTCCTCTGGCTCCTTGGGACAGCCCATTACCCTACTCCCCGTCCGGCCGCGCGCGCAACGCTCCCCCCTCTTTTATGACGGCCGTGCCCCGTGCTAGTCTCGCCCCTCGCGAAACGCGCCCGGGGTGGCCCGGGATTCGACGAGGTCGGCGAGCATGGCGAAGATAACGATGAGCGAGACCCAGGCATGGCTGTGCGTGCACGCGCTCGAGACCGCGGCGACGGTCTCGGAGGCGGCAGGGGACGGCGACCGGGCCGGGCAGGCGCGCGACCTGGCGCGCCGCCTCAAGGACAAGCTCGAGCGCGTGGACGAGAAGATGCGCTCCGAGGGCAAGCGCCCGGGATGAGCCGTCGCCCACGTGGTCGCTGGCATCCGTCCTCGTGGGCGGCTCGTGGCACGGCATTTTCGGTGGCGGCGTCGTCATCGGCGGGGTGGCCCGTGACAGATCCCCTCGTTGCGTCTATTATCCGCGAAACGAGCCTTCGAGGTGGGAGCATGAGCATGTCTCTTTCTGGCCCGGCGATCGGCCTGGCATCCCTGCTGATCGTCGCCGGATGCACGACGGAGTTCTCGAACGACCCCGACGGCTCCGCATCGGACACGGCCGGCGAGCCGGACGTATCGCTCGACGCGCCGGACGCGTCGGAGCCGGACATGCCCCTGGATCCGGGCATCGACACGGATGCGGACGTCGTGGCGGACCTGCCCGCGGACACCCACGTGGACACCTCGTCCGATACGGTGGCGGACACGGCCGCCGACGTGCCCGTGGACCCGGTGACCGACGACGCGCCGGTGACGTGCGACAGGGAAGGGTACGTCTCCACCATCGACGCGGCGAGGTTCTCTTCGGGGACGACGATGCAGTACACGGGGCAGACCACCGCGTCCAGTCCCTTTGATCTCTTGCTCATCGAGTTCTACTACGGCTTCGGGGATCCGCCTCCCCTCACGGGCCCTGGCACGTACGTCCTCGCCACGACGGCCGTCGAGCAGAACTACGCCACCTGCGGCACCTGCGTCTCCATCGCGTCGGGATGCGACGAGGTCGCCGGAACGTGCGCCAAGAGGTTCTTCGCCACGGCAGGCAGGATCGACGTCGAGGAGTTCGGGGCGGTGGGCGAGCCGTTCTCGGGCGTCGCCTCGGGGCTCACCCTCGTGGAGGTGACGATAGACCCCGACACCTTCCTCTCCTCTCCTGTTCCGGGAGGCGAGGGCTGGTGCATCGATTCCTACTCCTTCGACACGGCGATGGTCACCTTGTAATCTCGCGACACGACGATTCCGGGCCACGCCGATGGTTGGTGGCGATGAAAGCCGGCGCAGGGATCGCATCCATCGCGCGATGGCCGAAAAGCCCGATCGGCTCCGCCGTGTCGATTGCCATGGAGTACCTGCTCCTCGTCACGACCGCACCCGCGATATGCTCTCCGATCCCCCGCGCCACAGCATCCTCTACGACGTGACGCGCGCGGGGTCCCTCTTCTTCGTCGTCTTCTACCAGGAGATCGACATGGCTCAGATGATAGAGAGGATGTATCGACCGGCGTTCTGATCGATTCTCCTGAAGACACTTTGATCGATGATGCGGGAGTTCAAGACTCGGGCGGATGGATGACTGTACTTTCCTGTCCATTTCGAATACTCGGTGACCCGTGTCACCGGCTCGAAAGGGCGCCTGCTGGGATTTCAGCAGTTGCGAGAGGCTCACGGGAACTGGGGCGCACCGCAGATCGAAAACCGTTCCATGTACAGCCCCTCGCAAAGCATCCTTGCCAGTGTCCCACGGGAAAGGCATAGTATTCGTTAGGAATGAATGGTCCGGTCCCCATAGCTGAAGACGTTCGTCTGCAAGAGATCGTCCGTCGTCTTGTGGAGGCGTTCGAGCCCGAACGGGTGTATCTGTTCGGTTCGCGTGCTCGCAACGAGGACCATGCCGACAGTGACTATGATCTCATGGTTGTCGTTCCCGACTCGCATCCTTTGCACAGGCAGAAGAGCCGACTCGCGTATCAAGCGCTCCGGGGAACGGGTGTAGCCGCCGACGTACTCGTTTGGACAAGCAGCGAGTTCGACTCGAGGCTACATCTGCGGGCATCCCTCCCGAGCACGATCGTGAAGGATGGCAGGTTGCTTTATGGCTCATGATCCTGTGAAGGTGGCGGATGCTCTTGCCTGGATGAAGAAGGCAGATTCCGACATGCGGTGTGCAATCCTGGATTCACGCGCCACTCCACCTCTGCTGGAGGATGCCCTCTTCCACTGCCAGCAGGTCGTCGAGAAAAGCCTGAAGGCCTGGTTGGCCTGGAACGACATTCCGTTTCGCAAGATATATAGCATCGAGGAGCTCTGTGAAGCCTGCATAGAGACGGCGCCCGAGCTTTCCGAGATCCTCGATCGCGCGCCGTGCCCCTTACCGAGTATGCCTGGGCATATCGCTATCCTGGAGTTCCGGAGGAGCCGTCCACTGATGACGTGAAAGATGCGATCACGGTCGCGAGAGAAGTGTTGAGAATCGTGACCGCCAGGTTACCAGAAAAAGCACGTCCGAAGGCCAAGAACTCCAAGTAGGACCATTCCCCCTCGGGGGCATAGGTGCTAACTGTTATGCAACGGGAGGCATCTTGCCTTCCAGAGAAAGACCGAGATGACAAAAGCTCTGTTATCTTCAGCCATCATCGCGATCCTCATGACGATCTTCATTCACTCGGCCCTCGCCGACGTTGCTGAAGCCAAGATTCACTTCGAGAAGGGTGTGGCGCTGTTCAACGAAGCGGACTACGAGGGCGCCCTCGTTGAATTCAAGGCGGCATACAAGGCGCAGCCTCACTACAAGGTCGAGTACAACATAGGCACGTCGCTCTTCAAGCTGCACCGCTACGTTGAGGCCAAGAAGGAGCTGGAGGCTTACCTCTCCGAGGGTGGCGAGGACGTCTCGGAGAAGGACAAGTTCGCCGTGCAGGGGATACTGTACGAGATGCAGTCCCTTATAGGATCCATCACGGTAACCTGCAACGTTCAGGGCGCCATGGTGTTCGTGAACGAGTCGGAAGTCGGGCCGTGCCCCTTCACTCAGCCGCTGGAGGTCAACCTGGGGGAGCACGATATCGAGGTCATGGCTGAAGGCTACAAACCCTACAAGAAGACGGTCACCGTGACGGGGGGCGAAGCCGTCAGCGTCGATGCGATCCTCGATGTCGTAGTGCCGCCCGCCAGCCCTGTGGTCCCGCAAGCAACAGAGCCACCCACGATCGCCGCCCCAAAGATCACCAAGGGTTACGTGAGCGTGGAGATCGACCGAGGCCACGGCAAATCCCGCAAGGTCTACGTCGACGGCGTGCTCGCCGGTAAAACGCCCCTGTATAACCTCGAGGTGGAGCCAGGCGAGCACAAGATCGCCGTTGAGGGTAGCGGCCCAGTCTCCACCTACTACGAGACCGTACACGTGGCCAGCGACCAGACGGTCCACGTGACCGCCGAGATGAAATACATCTACTCCCGGGGGGCGATCAACTTCGGCGCCACGTTCTTCATCATCGGCGGTACTATGACACTGGTGAGCGGTTTGAAGTACCATTACACGGCTCCGTACGACGAGGAAGGCCCGGATAAAGAGGGATGGAAGTACATTACCATCGGGTACGCTGCCATGACCGGAGTCGGTCTGCTCGCAGGAGTCCTCGGCATCGGGCTCTACTCAAGGTTCCTTAAGAAGGATACCACGCTGAGGGATGAGTACCTGCTCGCTCCCACGAAGAAGCTCGGCATAGTGCCATTTGCCGTGACCGCTGGAATCGCACTCGCAGTTTTCGTGTCCGCGATCGTGACAGGTTCTTTGGCGCTCTCGGCACACAAGGAGTTCGAGAAGCAGTACTGGGAAGATGAGGACAAGTGGAAGCCGCTCGAGGACAAGTCGCACTCACTTGCACTTGCCACGGACATCCTCATCGGTGTCGGTGCAGCCTTCGCGGTTGCAGCAATAGCGACCGCTGCCCACACCGACTGGAAGGGCGTGAAGGGGAAGGGTGCGGAGAGCTTCGAGGTGGCTCCGGCCATTTTACCCGGAGGGGCTGGATTGTTCGTCACGGGGAGCTTCTGAGATGCAGATCGGGCAGGGAACTCGTTTGATCTCGTGTACGGCAGTGGCGGCTACGTTCCTTCTGTTCGTCGGGTGCT
>JBFYZU010000110.1:0-21127 GCA_041309365.1 Myxococcota bacterium | reverse complement strand
GTTCTGACCATCAACAAGCACGTAATCATGCTCGCCCGCCTGGAGGAGGCGCTTAAAAGGATCGCCCGGAGCGGGAAGGGGGTCGACGAGGTGGAGACGCGCGTGGGCCCGGACTTCTACCAGACCGACATCTACAGGAGATACGACTTCGAGGTGCCCAGCAAGGTGCTGCTCGTGGACGACGAGAAGGAGTTCGTCCAGACGTTGTCGGAGCGGCTCCTCATGCGCGACGTGGGGTCTGCCGTGACCTACGACGGAGAGCAGGCGCTGTCCGTCATCGACGACGACGAGCCGGAGGTCATGATCCTGGATCTCAAGATGCCCGGCATCGACGGCATCGAGGTCCTGCGTCGCGTCAAGAAGACCCACCCGGCCGTGGAAGTCATCATCCTCACGGGCCACGGCAGCCCCGAGGACGAGAAGCGCTGCATGGAGCTCGGGGCGTTCGCCTACCTGCCGAAACCGGTGGACATCGATCTGCTCACGAAGACCATGAACGCGGCGTACGACAGGGTCCGGCGCGGGACATCCCGGCCGGACGGGACGGATGATGACGATGGGGGCTAGACCAGTGGATCGAAAGGCGGTGCCGTGAGCCAGCACATGCGGCATGTGCCCGGCCACCGCCGGTTCGGGCTTCCGTTCTGGCAGGCGTCCACGCTGCCCAGCGGCGAGAAGCCCCTGTTCAACTACCGCCGGATCTGGGTGAAGACAGTGCTCGGCATGTCCATCGTCGCGCTGGTGCCGCTCGTGGTCATGACCCTGTTCAACCTCTACCAGTACGACAAGACGCTCGCCGCCGAGAGCACGTTTCCCGTCATGCGGCTGGTGTCGGACACGCAGAGGACCATCGAGGCGTTCCTGGAGGAGCGCAAGGCAGCCATCGAGTTCGTCGTGCACGACAACGACTTCGCGGCCCTCTCGGATCAGGGACGTCTGCAGGAGCTGTTCGTGCGGATGGACGTGGCCTTCGGCGGTTTCGTGGATCTGGGCGTGATCGACGAGACCGGAAAACAGCTCGCGTACGTCGGCCCGTACGATCTGCACGGCAAGAACTACGCGGATCAGGACTGGTTCGAGCAGGTCAGCCAGCGCGGGATCTACGTGAGCGACGTGTTCCGCGGCTACCGGGACGTGCCGCACATGGTCATCGCCGCCAAGCACGACAAGGAGCAGGGCGGGTTCTACATCGTGCGCGCGACCATCGACGCGGCTTTGCTCACGTCGAGGATCAACCCGCAGGACGGCAACTCGCGAAGCGACGTGTTCATCATCAACCAGGGGGGCATCCTGCAGACGACGTCCACGAGGAGCGGCAAGGTCCTCGACAGGTACTCCCTCCACGTCCCGTCACCGACGAGCGTACCCGTCGTGAAGCGGGTGGAAGGCCCGGGGGGACGCTCCCTCATCCTGGGGCACGTGTACATCGCCGATACGCCCTTCATCCTCGTGGTCGCGAAGCAGCACAGGGACATCCTGTCCGGATGGTGGAAGCTGCGTGCCACGCTGCTCACGTTTCTCGCCCTGAGCTCTGCGGTCATCCTCATCGTGGTGGTGGCCGTGGTCACGTTCCTCGTGGAGGGTGCCTACGAGGCGGACATGCGCAGGACCATCACGGTGCACCAGATGGAGCACACCAGCAAGATGGCGTCCGTTGGACGGCTCGCCGCAGGGGTGGCGCACGAGATCAACAACCCGCTGGCCATCATCGGGGAGAAGGCCGGCCTCATCAAGGACCTGTTCACCATCTCGAAGACGTACGCCGCCGACGAAAGGCTCATGGGCCTGGTGGACTCCATCCTGGCCGCGGTGGAGCGCTGCAGCACCATCACCCACCGGCTGCTGGGCTTCGCGAAGCACGTGGACGTGACGCTCGACGACATCGACCCCGCTGCCACGGTGAAGGAAGTGCTGGGCCTGCTCGGCAAGGAGGCGGAGTACAGGGAGATCCGCATCTCGCTGGATGCCGAGGACGGCCTGCCGAAGATCACGACCGACAGGGGGCAGCTCCAGCAGGTTCTCCTGAACATCATCAACAATGCCCTGGACGCGGTGAAGGACAGAGGTCGCATCGACATCGGCCTTGCGAGCTACCGGCATGACAGGGTTTCCATCGTCATCGCCGACGACGGCTGCGGCATCGGCCCCAGCGACCAGAAGCGCATCTTCGAGCCGTTCTTCACGACGAAGAAGGAAAAAGGCACCGGCCTGGGCCTCTCCATCACCTACGGGCTCGTCCAGAAGCTCGGTGGCGAGATCCGGGTCGATAGCGAGCTCGGCAAGGGGACCCGCTTCACGGTCCTCTTGCCGATACGGCCTGCTCGCAACACCACCGGACAGGGGGAAAGATGAGGATCCTGCTTGTGGACGACGAGCACGAGCTCGTGACCGCGCTCTCCGAGAGACTCGAGATAAGGGGTTTTGTCGTGGACTGTGCGGAGACGGGCAACGACGCCCTCGACATGGCGTCGAAGAACGAGCACGAGGTGGCCATCCTGGACGTGAAGATGCCCGGGCTGAGCGGCCTCATGCTCATGGAACGCCTCGCCAAGATCCAGCCGGGCATGCGGTTCATCTTCCTCACGGGACACGGCTGCGAGAGCGACTACAGGGCCTGCGAGCAGGCCGGCGTGTGCAGCTACATCATGAAACCCGTGAAGATAGACTCCCTGGTCGAGAGGATCCGCGAGGCGGCCGCCCGGGAGAAAGGGAGCTGAACATGGACGCGAGCATCGAGGACGGGCTGCTCCCGGACAGCCTGCGCTACTTCGGGGCCATGGCGGCCAGCATCTCGCACGAGATCGCCAACACCCTCGCCATCATCAACGAGAACGCCGGCCTGCTCTCCGACATCGCGCTCGCCTCGGGCAAGGGCATGCCCGTGGATCCCCAGAGGGTCGCCGCGGTCGCTGCCAAGATCCAGGGCCAGGTCCTGCGCACCGACGGGATCGTGAAGAGGATGAATACCTTTGCCCACAGGGTGGACGAGCCTTGCGCCAGCGTGGACCTGGGAGAGACGGTGGATCTGGTCGTGGCACTCTCATCCAGGATCGCCGCCATGCGCTCGGTCACCCTCGAGCACGAGAAGGCCGGCCCGATCCCTTTGACCACGTCGCCGTTCTTGTTGTGCTCTCTCGTCTACAAGTGCCTCGATCGCGCCATGACGGCGGTCGGGAAGGGAGGCAAGGTGGTCCTCGCTGCAAAAACGGGCGATGGCGTGGTGCACTTGGTCCTGACGGGAACCCCCGAACAGGCCCACCTCATCGGCAGCCCGTTCGGCAGCGACGCCGAAAAGGCGCTGCTCGGCGCGCTCGGAGCGTCGGTGGACTCGGGCGCGCGAACGTGCGAGATCCTGGTGTCGGTGCCGCGCGACGCGCGCTGCGCCGTCCAGAGAAGCTGAGAGCCGGGCAAACGGCCGGAAAGGCGAAAGATGTCCATAGTGACCATTTCGAGGGGTTCGTTCAGCAAGGGTGCACAGATAGCCGAGAAGGTCGCGTCGCGCCTGGGATACCGGTGCATCTCGCGCGACGTGCTGCTCAAGGCGTCGAAAGACTACGGCATTCCCGAGCTCATGCTCACGAGAGCCATTCACGACGCGCCTTCCGTGCTCGAGCGGCTCACCGGAGGCAAGGAGAACTACGTGGCTTTCATACGCTCGGCCTTGCTGCGCGAGCTCGTGGGCGACGATGTGGTGTATCACGGGCTCGCAGGCCACTTCTTCGTGAAGGACGTGTCCCACGTGCTCAAGGTCCGCATCATCGCCGACCTCGAGGATCGCGTGAAGGTCGAGATGGAGCGGGGCAAGGTGGGCAGGGAGCAGGCCATGACTGTCATCACCAACGACGACGCGCAGCGCAGGAAGTGGAGCCAGCACCTCTACGGCATCGATCACAACGACGCCCACCTCTACGACCTCGTCGTTCACATCCACAAGCTGAGCGTGGACGACGCCGTGCAGATCGTCTGCGATGCCGCAGGCCTCGAGCGATTCAAGACCACCGAGGCCTCGCGCAAGGCCATCAGGGATCTGTCGCTGGCCGCCGAGGTGCAGGCCTCGCTCGTGGACATGAAGACCCACATGGACGTGGTGGCCGACGACGGTGTAGTGCACCTGCGCTCCTCGGGCGATCGGTCGCGCCTCCCGCGCGACCTCGAGGAAGTGAAGAGGCGTGCCCTCGCGGTACAAGGCGTCCGGGAGGTCCTCGTCGACGTGCTGGGACCATCGGAGCACACGAACCCGTTCCACAATATCTGACGTACTCACGAACGACCTCCGATCGCGAGATGTCGCGACGTGCCTCGGCCGAGCCATCCCGGGGCCCGCGGTCACGCCTTCACGATGCCCTGGGGGGATTGCGCTTCTCGTCTTTCGCATTAGGGGTCGTATCGGAAGCCTCGACAGGAGGAGACGATGCTCGAGAAACGAATTCCGAGGTCCAAGAGAGCGCGCACGAAGAAGCTTCCCGATTATCGGCACCTGGGGTGTCCCATGTCCCGGGCGTTCCTCTTGTGGTGCTACGGCACCTGCAAGCCCCAGCACGGCATCGGCGCGTGCGGGCGGCTCTACCCCTGGCAGTTCAAGAGCATGAGACAGAGAGCCATCGCCCGGTTCAAGGCCGAAGAGGCGAGTTCCACGTCCGAGAGCACCTTTCCTCGTTTCCCCTGAAAGGTCCGTCAGGGTTCTTCTCCCTTGTCCCTCCCCACCCTGGCGGACCTGTCTTTCCGATCAGGCCTGCGTCCCCCATCCTACGCATTTGCATACCTCATCGAGAGGAGTTATGTAGCGTTTTTGAAACAGGGCTCTAGATGGAGACCGAGAGATGAGGAACATGCCCACATCGAAATTGCTGGCACCTCTGGCAGCGGCGCTCCTTTTGCCGGCGGCCTCCTCCTGCGGATCCCGGGTCACGGGCGCCACCGGCGAGAAGCAAAGGCTCGTTCCCGTGCACGTTATCGACGTGGACCGCAGCGACGTGGCAGAGGTCCTGGTCTACAGCGTGGACCTCGAGCCTGCCACGGAGGTCAAGGTCTACTCCATGCTGTCGGAGACGATCATGGACTTTCCCTGGGACGACGGCGACGAGATCGAGAAGGGCCAGCGCGTGGCGCTGATCCGCACCAAGGGCCTGTCCGCCAGCATCGCCCAGATATCGGCACAGCAGGAGGGGCTCGACGTGCAGATCGGCACCGCCGCGGATCAGCTCGAGCGATCGGAGAAGCTCCTGGCGTCGAACACCATCTCGAAGACCGAGTACGATCAGATGAAGAGCGCCTACCTCGGCCTCATGGCCCAGAAGAAGGCCCTCACGGCAGGCAAGGGACAGGTCTCGGACACCAGGAACAAGGGGGACATCCGGGCCCCCATCTCCGGGCTCGTCGCGGACAAGCGTGCCGAGGTGGGGGACATGGCATCGCCTGCCATGCCCCTGTGTCGCATCCTGGAGGTCTCGCACCTCAAGGCCACTTTGGACCTCGTCGAGCAGGACGTGCCCAAAGTGAGCGTGGGCCTGAAGGTGCTTTTCAGCATGGACGCCTGGCCGGATCGCACGTTCTCGGGCGAGATCGCGAGCATCCTGCCGTACCTGGACGTGGCCACCAGGACCAACCGCGTGGAGGTCGTCATCGAGAACCCACCGGACGAGGTCACCGGCACGAGGCCGCTCAAGCCGGGCATGTACGGCACGGCACATCTCGTGGTGGCCGAGCGCAAGGGTGTGGTCGTGGCCCCGGAGTATGCCCTGCTCATGGACAGCGAGCTTCTCGCCCGGCAGGAGGGGACAGAGCTCTTTCGAAAGGCGTTCGTCATCGACGCGAGCTCGGTGGCACACGAGCGCATCGTCACTTTGGGCATCCGGCAGGGCTCGGACTGGGAGATCCTCGACGGGCTCGAGAAGGGTGAGAGGATCGTGATCCGCGGGCAGCACGGCCTCGTGGACGGACAGAATGTCGAGGTCGTGAAGATGCAATGAACATCGCCTCCCTATCCGTCCGGCGGGGGGTGACCTTCGCCATGCTCTACATCATGATCGCGGGCTTCGGCGGCTTCTCGCTCACGCGGCTGCAGCTCGACCTCTACCCGGATATCACGTTTCCCACGGTCATGGTGATCACGAGCTACGGCGGGGCCAGCCCAGAGGACATGGAGACGCTCGTGACGCGACCCCTGGAGGGCGCCGTGGCCGCGGTCAAGGGCGTCGAGGAGATCGAGTCGGACTCCAAGCAGGGCGCCTCGGTCATCCAGGCCAAGTTCGACTGGGCCAAGGACATGGAGCAGGCGGAGACCGACGTCCGCCGGCAGCTGGACATGATCAAGGGCCTCCTGCCGGACGACGCCACGGACCCCATCGTTTTCGCCTTCGATCCGTCCATGCAGCCCATCACCATCATGATGATAAGCGGGCCCTACCCGCAGGACGAGCTCCGCCAGATCGCGGAGCAGGACATCCAGCCCCGGCTCGAGCGGATCGACGGCATCGCCACCGCGGAGATCGCGGGAGGCCTGGTGCGCGAGATCCACGTGACCCTGGATCCCCTCCAGGTGGAAGCCTACGGCCTGGACGTGAACCAGATCGTGGGGATGATCTACCGGGAGAACTCGCAGGAGCCTGGCGGGTCGCTGGAGCAGGGCCGCATGGATTTTTCCATCCAGGCCAGGGGCAAGTACCAGAAGGTCGAGGACATCGGCAAGGTCGTCGTGGGGATGAAGCCCGGCCCCGCGGGCATGGAGGTCATCCGTCTCGACGAGGTGGCGGATATCGATGACACCTTCATGGAAAACAAGAGGGTCATCGAGGTCGACGGCGAGCAGGCCGTCTGGATCATCGTACGCAAGCAGAGCGGCGCCAACACGGTCAAGGCGGGCCGCGCCCTCGTGGACTCCATGCCCGACATCGTCAAGCAGGCGGGCGTGGATATCCAGTACAAGTACCTCTTCAACCAGGCCGACTTCATCGAGAGCTCGCTGGGCAACCTCTCGTCCTCCGCCCTCATAGGAATGCTCATCACCTTCTTCGTGCTCCTGGTCTTCCTCAGGAACATCCGCAGCTCGCTCATCGTTTCCACCGCCATCCCGGTGTCCGCGCTGGCCACGTTCTTCGTCATGGACCAGGCCGGCATGACGCTCAACATCATCTCCATGGCCGGCCTGGCCCTGGCCGTGGGCATGCTCGTGGACAATGCCATCGTGGTGCTGGAGAACATCTACCGGCTGCGCGAGGAGGGTGTGGAGCCGTGGGAGGCCGCCATCCGCGGCACCTCCGGCGTGAGCCTGGCTGTGACCGCCTCCACGTTGACCACGTTGAGCGTGTTCGTGCCCATCCTGTTCGTCCCTGGCATCGCGGGCGTGATGTTCACGGACATGGCCATCACCATATGCTTTGCCCTGGCCGTGTCGCTCGTCGTGGCCATGACCTTCATACCTTTGGCCACGTCGAGGCTCCTCGGAGGCAAGAAGGTGGAGAAGATCCTTTCCTCGTCCCGAGAAAAGGGGCTCTTCGTCAGGATGCGCGCGGCCTACGGAGCGTCTCTCGACTGGTCGCTCGCACACCGCTGGGTCGTCATCGCCTGCATGGTGGGCCTCGTCGGGGTCACGGTGGCGCTCGCCATGCTGCTCCCCACGGAGTTCGTGATGGCCGGCGACGACTCGCAGATCTTCATCAACGTCGAGGCTCCCGTGGGCTCCAACATCGAGGAGTCGGCCGCGGTGGTCAGGGAGGTCGCAAGCCGTACGGACGAGGCGGTCAAGCCCACCGAGCGCAAGCTCACCGGGATCGACGTTGGCACGGGAGAGGGGTTCGTGGCCATCTTCGGCAAGGGCGTGCACGCGGGCATGGTGCGCATGCCCCTCGTGCCTCCCGGCCAGCGCGACCGCACCAAGATCCAGATCGAGGAGGCCATCCGCGAGAAGGTGAGGGCCGTGCCAGGGGCCAAGGTGTCCGTGGCCTCTCCCTTCAACATCATGGGTGGAGAGGGAGACATCGAGATCCTCCTGCGCGGGTTCGATCTGACCACCTCGCGAGTCCTGGGCCTGGACATCCGCGACAGGCTCCGCGCCATGGTGCAGATGAGCGAGGTCAACTTCTCCATGGAGGAGCAGAAGCCCGAGGTGAGGATCGAGTACGACAGGGCCAAGATGGCCAGCCTGGGCCTGTCCACGGCGGCCGTGGGCTCCGCCATCTCCACCTTCTTCATGGGACGCATCGCAGGACGGTTCTCCGAGGGTGGCGACGAGTACAACATCCTCGTCCGCTACCCGCGCCACAGGCGGCTGGACATCGAGGAGATCCGGCGGATGCCCATCGTGACGTCCATGGGGACGTCCATCCCGCTTCGCAACGTGGCCAGCGTGACGGAGACCCTCGGCCCCGTGAACATCACGCGCATGGACCAGGAAAGGATCACGAAGGTCACGGCCACTCTCAAGGCCACGTACGTCGACGAAAAGGGAAAGACGCAGCGAAAGGACCTGCGCCGGGGAATCGCGTCCGTGGACGACATGCTGTCCAGGTACTCGTGGCCTTCGGGGTTCACCTACAGCATCGGCGGCTCGGCCGAGGACTTCATGGAGTCCTTCAAGTACCTGGGGCTGGCCCTGGCCGTGTCCATCTTCCTGGTGTTCATGGTCATGGCCAGCCAGTTCGAGTCGCTGCGCCAGCCGTTCATCATCATCATCACCGTGCCCATGGCCCTGGTGGGCGTGGTGCTCATGTTCACCATCACCCGCTCCACCATGGACGTGTCCTCCATGATAGGAGTGATCATGCTCGTGGGCATCGCCGTGAACAACGGCATCATCATGATCGACGCGGCCAACCAGCTCAGGCTCGATGGGCACGGCCGCCGCGAGGCCATCGCCATGGCCTCGCGCCTGCGCCTGCGCCCGGTGCTCATGACGAGCCTCACCACCATCATGGCCATGATCCCGCTGGCCCTGGAGATAGGCGAGGGGTCCGAGGGCTGGGCCGGCATGGCAAAGAGCGTCATCGGAGGACTGGTGGTCGCCTCCCTGCTCACGCTCTTCGTGGTGCCCACCATGTACACCTTCTTCGCCCCGCGCGATCTCAAGCACGTGCCGCTCTCGAGCGGTCGCACCTCATCGTTTTCTCCCATCGACGCCTCCGGACAGGGGGTCGAGCCTCCCGGGGGTGCTTCCTTCTGACATCGGGCCTGCATGGTTCGCAAACCTTGCCTCCAGGAAGCAGCCGGGATAGAACACGCCCCATGGAGCGTAGAATCCCGATCATCTGGGCCCTGGCATTCGTGATGGGCTGCCAGGGCAGCTCGAAGAACGTGGAGGGCGACGTGTCCACGGACACCACACCCGACACGACCCTGGACGCGGCGCCCGACACGGCCCTGGACGCGCAGCCCGACACGGCCCTGGACGGCACGGCGGATCCCCTGGACGACGACGTCACGGTGGAGGACGCGCCGCCCGATGCGACCCTGGACACGGAGCCGGACACCTCGTCGGATGTGCTGCCCGACGGCGCGTCTTTCGGCCAGGTGGGCGATCCGTGCGACGGCCCCGAGGATTGCCTGGGTGTCCCGGGGCTCGAGAGCTGCCTGACGGTCGTTCCCTACGGGACGTACGGGTACATCGAGTACCCGGGAGGCTACTGCACGGCCGACTGCCTGACGGACGACGACTGCGGCGATGGTGCCCTGTGCGTGGGCTCCATGGGAGGCATGGCCATCTGCCTGGTCACCTGCGTGACGAACGCCGACTGCCGGGAGGACGAGGGGTACGTGTGCCGGGGACGGCACGACGATCCGCAGACCTTCTGCCAGCCTCCCAGGCCTCCACGTCCGGACGCCGAGGACGAGCCCGATGCTCCGGACGACGTGCTGGGCGATGCCACGGACGTGCCCGATGTCCCTGCCGATCCCGACGACGCCGCCTGACCTTCCCAGGTTTTCTCACCCGAAGTCGCGGTCGAGGCCGCAGCGGTCCACGACGACCCTGCCACCCTGGATGAATGCTTCCACGGGCCTTCCCAGGACGGCGCGATCCGAGAGCGGATCGACGCCGACGACTGCCAGGTCCGCCCGCCTGCCCGGCTCGATGGTGCCGATGTCTTGCTCGAGACCCGTGGCCAGGGCGCCCTGGAAGGTGGCGATGCGCAGGGCATCGGCCGGCGTCATGAGCCTCTCGCCCTGCTCGTTCAGGCACAGATCGAGCATGTCGAGCTCCACGTGCACGAGGGATGGGCCGCACCAGGCGGCGCCGTGGTCGCTGCCGCATGCCAGCCTGCCGATCCCGCCGTGCTCTGCGATGAGGCGCACGTTGTCCATGCCCTGCGACACGTAGCCGGACCAGTAGCGAAAGATGTGCCCCACGTCCTGCCCTGCCAGTCTCATCCGTGCGCGCGCCGGCCGCTCGAAGCTCCCGAAAGACACGGGGAAGAGGGCCTCGATCCAGTGATCGCGCAGGGTCGCCCGGCAGGTATCCCGCCGGTAGGCGCTCAGGCGGGCGGCGCGCGGATGCCCGTGGCAGGCCATGCCGGCCAGGTCCCAGCTGTAGCACCATGCCAGAGTGAGGGTCGGCTGGCACGTGCAGCCAGCTGCCAGAAGATCGCGCACGTCCTTCTCCGTGAGGGGCGCATCCATGGCCACGTGCACGAGCGAGCCGACCCCTGCGCGCACCCCGCGCCTGAACGACTCGACGTCCACGTGGTGCATGGCCGAGGGCACGCCCCTGACGCGGGCCTGGTCCACTGCCGCGTCGAGCTGCTCCTGGGTCATGACCGTGGCGCCCGGCACGTAGGAGATGCTGCGCTCCTTCTGGTCGTAGAGCTTGATGACGTCGGCGCCGCGCTCGTCGATGGCCCTGTCCACCGCCTCGCGAACCTCGCGCGTTCCGGCACCGGGCGGGTAGGTGAGGATCCCGGAGGCGGTGTCGCCGTAGTCCGCTCCGTGGATGCCCGTCAGGGCCTGTGCGATCCTGCTCTTGACCGAACGTGGAGGCGAGAAGGCCCCACCTTCCGGCGCGACGAGAACGGCCTGCTGGATGGCGGGGCCGGGGATGACGCCTCCGGCGATCCGCCTGGCGAGATCCGCGTTGCGCGCGAGGCCGTGGGTGGCCGAGTCCTGCACGGTCCCGACGCCGGCCTCGAGGCACTGAAGCATCCACGCCTCGATCTGCTCCGACCTGTGGACGAGGGTCCGCGCCAGATCGATGGCACCCACGCACAACCCGGGTGTCACGAGCTGCAGGTGGCCATGCGTGTTCACGAGCGCGGGCACGACCCAGCGCCCTCTCAGGTCGATGGTTGGCGCCTCGCCGTATCGTGCTCTCCCCACGTCCACGATGCGGCCGGCCTTCACGAAAACGCGCGTCCCCTCCGGCATGGCCGTCTTCGCCCGCACGTCCACGAACCGGCCGCCCGCCAGCACCACCTCGTCCTCGCCCGGCGGCCAGCGCATGGTCACTGTCTCCCGTCGTGGCCGTGCGCTCGCTCGCCGAGATCGTGCTCGTGGCCGTGCCCGAGATCGTGGTGATGGTGCGCGTGGTGGCCGTGGCCGTGCAGAGACAGGACCTGGGCCACGAAGCCGGGCACGCCCTGGCGCAGCAGCGAGACTCCCATGAGCGTCCCCAGGATGGCCAGGCAGGCCCAGTTCACGGCCTGCACCGTGCCGTGCTCGAAGCCGCCGAGCGTGCCCCTGGATCCGGCCGGGTGCACGAGATCGACAAGCCACCCCGCGGCCACGGCCGCTGCGGCGATGACCACGCTGAAGATCGTCGCGGTCCTCTTGCCGTGCAAAGCGGCGAGCATGGCCCTGGTGGCCGGGTTGGTCACCTGGCCCGTGACGAAAAAAGCGATGGCCGCCCCCGGAGTGAGTCCCTTGAGCACCAGCACGGCCACGAGGGGAGTGGATCCCGTCGCGCACACGTACGCGGGTGTGCCCACGATGGCAGCGAGAGGCACCTGCGCCAGCCCGGGAACGAACGAGAGATCTCCGGGATCGATCGACGAGTCGGCCAGAGCGGCCACGCCGAGGCCGACGAGCAGCCAGGGGAGAGTGTGGTCGGAGAGCTCGACAAGCCCCGTGTCCAGACCAACGCGCAGCCTGCCTCCGAGACTCTTGACGACGTCCGTCTCGTGGTCGTCACCTGCTCTGGAGCTCGCTCCTTGCGACACGCCCATCCACAGGCCCACGGCGAGCCCCATGAGCAGGGCGAGAGCGAGCCGCACGAGCCCGATCTCGATGCCGAGCAGCCTGAACGACAGCAGCACAGAGGCGACCCCCACCTCGGGCGCGGCCACGAGGAACGCCATGGCGGCCGCGGGGGGAATGCCGCGGCCGATCATGCTGCGGTACATGGGCGTCACGGCGCAGGAGCACACGTTCAGGGGCAGCCCGAGCAAGGTCCCGCGCAGGGCTTGACCGTAGATGCTCCTCGCGCGGACGAAGCCCACGAGCCTCTCCGGCATCGTGACGTGGAGCAGTGTGGCGATGACGTACGCTGCCACGAGCGGTGGCGCGCTGGCCAGCGCGAGCCCCATGAAAGCCTCGGCCATGCCGTGACCCCCGATGTTTGCGTGAAGGTCCATGCTCCCCATGAACGCGAGCGCCGCCACGGCGACGGCCGCGCCGAGAGCCGACGCCGGCTGCCAGCGGGAGCGCGGATCCAGGGCTGCCGAGCCCGTGCTCTGGTGGACGACGACGTGCACGAGCGCTCCCACGAGAAACGCCTGCAGCACGTACCACATGTGCCCCTCGAACAGGCCATGCCAGGCACCGGCCGCGGCGTACCCGACCGCGGAGGCCAACGCGATGGACACGAGCGCCACGGTCGCACCGCGCGTGCCGAAGCGCGGCTTGACCATCCACCAGATGGCGAGGCTGGCAGGCAGCCGGTGCAGGAGCACCGTGGCCGCCACCAGCATGCCTCCGTCCGCTCCCTGCGCCGGCGCCGCGAGCCCCACTCCGTCGAGCAGGCCGTGCACGGCGAGCGCTGCGAGCCCGAGGCCCGCTGCCAGCCTGTCTTTCGCCCCCAGCTCCGGGTCGCCCAGCCTCTCGGCGAGAAAGGGCACCATGAGCCCGACCACCATGGCGCCCAGGGCCCCAAGCCCCGCCTCCTCGATGCTGTGAGGCAGGATGTGCACGAACACGAGCCCGCCGATACCCACCAGGATGAACGCATCCAGCGCACGCGCCGCCCAGCGAGCCCTCGTGAGCACGGGCACGAGCAGCGGTCCGGCTGCCAGGGCCATGAGGCTGATGGCGAACAGCATCATCGTCGAAGCCCACTATCGTACAACTGCCCCGCGAAGTGCAATCGACACGCCCTGCGGGCCCCGTTGCCCTCTGGCATGCCGGGGAATAGAGTGGTCCTCGCAAGATGCGCGCGAAGGCAAAGGCCACGGCGCTCGTCGCGGCGCTGGTGCTGTCCGTGTCGTGCTCGAGGTGCAAGCCGGACAGGGTGCCGAAAAGCTCGAGCCGGGAGGCGCCCGAGAAGCCCGAGCGCGTGGCGATCCCGGCCAGCTTCGGGGTGCCGCTGGAGCTGTCGGGACGCACGGGGACCGATACGACCACGGCCTGCGGCGAGGGCTGCAGCCTCAAAGAGATGGTCAGCTCCGGCGTCTCCCTGGGGATGCTCGGGGATCTCACTGCCCATGCCATCGATTCGGGGGCCGTGACCACGGCTCAGACCACGAGCACGACGGTCTATTACACGACGCGCACCTGGACCTACGACTTTTCTGGCACGTGGAGGCTCGACGGCGAGCGTCGCCTCGTGAACCTCGTCCCGGACGCGTCGTCGTGCGTCGAGTCGTCAGGGATGGCGGGCGCCGGCGAGGCAGTGGGCGATGACGCCAGGCCGTGTCCAAAGGAGGTCAGGACGCTTCACCTGGTGTGCCTGAAAGGCCCCAGGATGACCGAGGACGGCACCAGCATGGACGGCGCGCCGGCGTGGTACTGCGGGGCTGGCAAGCCGGTCGACCATCCGGGCACGCCCCTGCCGTGGGTGCTGCAATGAGGCTTGGAAGGGATCAGACGCCGAGGATCTCGTCCACGGCGGCCCTGTCCACGTCCATGATGTACGGCAGCCCGGTGACCGTGGAGGCGTCGTGGGTGAGCGATGCGAGGTCGTCGCGCGTCATGTGCTCGAGGCCGAACTTGCGCGCGCCGGCCATGAGCTGGCGCAGGCCCTGGGCGAGACGCTCGTAGTAGGTGTAGAGGCCGATGGCACCGGTGGGCAGGCGCTCGAACTCCTTGTCGCCCAGCTTGTGGCGCAGCTCCGCGGCCGTGACGAAGATCTCGTCCTTGCTGTTGCCGAAGCGCTCCACGTACACGGGAAGGTTCGTGGCGTCGATGGCGTTGCCGATGGTCTTGCCCACCATGGCTGCGGCGATGGGTGCGCGCGCCATGCCCACGAGCTTGACGAACGGGGCGCCCATGGCCAGGCCCTTGAAGATCTGGTCCTCGAAGGAGAAGCCTCCCGCCACGGTCAGAGACGGCACCGGCAGCTTCTTCGCGGCCAGGCGGCTCGCGAACGAGTAGAGCATCGAGTGCAGCTCCAGAGGCGGGATGCCCCACTCGTTCATCATCCGCCAGGGGCTCATGCCCGTGCCTCCGCCGGCGCCGTCCACGGTGAGCTGGTCGATGCCGTAGCGCGAGGAGTAGATGAGGGCCTGGGCCAGCGCAACGGGCCTGTACGCGCCCGTCTTGAGGAAGATGTACTTCGCTCCGGCCTTGCGCAGCTCCTCGACTCGCTTCGCGAAGCCCTCCTCGGTGACCATGCCCACCCGCGAGTGACGCTCGAACTCCTTGAACGCGCCTTTCTCGAAGGCCTTGATGACCACGGGATCCGTCGGGTCGGGCAGGACCACGTAGCCCCTTTCGTGGAGGAGCTGGGCCCTCTTGAGGTCGCGGATCTTCACCTCGCCGCCGATGTTCTTGGCTCCCTGGCCCCACTTCATCTCCACGCACTCGACGCCCAGCTTCTCGATGGCGTACTCCTGGATGCCGAGCCTCGTGTCCTCCACGTTGGCCTGCACCACGATGGCCCCGTAGCCGTCCTGCTGCGCGTCCTTGTAGAGCTTCACCCTGCGCTTCAAGTCGACCGTGTCCACGACGCGGCCCTTCACGAGCACGGCCTCGGGATCCATGCCCACGACGTTCTCGCCGATGGTGAGCCCGGTGCCGGCCAGGGCCGAGCCGATGGCCAGCCCCTCCCAGTTGTTCTTGGCGATGTTCGTCGAGCCGATGCCGGGGATGATCCAGGGCAGCCTGAACTTGATCCCCTTGTCGTGGCCGATACGGACCTCGAGGTTCACGGCCGGGAAGATGGCCTTGTCGCTGTCCGCGTCGATGCCCCTGGCGCCGACCACGCCGCCCAGGATCGTGAGGTGCGAGTAGTCGACGGGGTATTCCTTCTCGGCGGCCGTGGTGATCACGCCGAAGGGCTGGGGGTAGATGACCTCGTGCCCGCGATAGGCGGACTTGCCTATCTCGCACATGCCGATGCATCCATCCACGCAGGTCACGCACATGCCCGAGCTGTGCTGTATGGACCCCTCGGTCCGGTTCTTGGTGAGCGTTGCCGCTGAGGTGTTTGTCCGGGAGAGCGACATGTTATCCTACTCCTTGTTCTTTATTACCTTTTCTCTATCTCGCACGCGACGCAGGGCGACATGTAGCACATCATGTCGTCGAACTTTTCCTTCTCGAGACACGGCGGCTGGAGGTTCTGGCAGCCGCCGCAGACGGCCTTGTCCGGCTCCGTGTAGGTGCACCTGAGCTGGCAGGCCGGGCACACGTACATGCAGCCTCCGCACTGCCGGCACACCTCCGACTTGATGTCGAAGGGCGTTCCGAGCTTGCGACGCTCGCCGCGGCCCGAGAACCCGATGGCCCCGGCCATCATCTGCTCGTTGCACATGCGCACGCACAGCCCGCACAGGATGCAGTCCTCGTGCTCCTGCTTGAACCTCTGCTGGTTCACGCCGTGGGCCGAGGCCAGGTCCTGGATCACCTTGGACTGTGGGCATGTCGCCAGCAGAAGCTCGATCATCATCCTGCGAGCGCGGACCACGCGGGAGGAGGCCGTGCGCACCACCATGCCCTCCTCTGCCGGGTAGGTGCAGGACGAGACGAGCCTCGATCGCGGAGCCGTGCCTATCTCCACGAGGCACAGGCGGCAGGCGCCGTAGGGGGAGAGCCCCTCCATGTGGCACAGCGTGGGAATCGGGAAGCCGAGGTGGGTGGCCGCCTCGAGCAGGGTCGTGCCGGGTTCCACCTCCACGGGAAGTCCGTTGATGGTGAGCTTGATCATGCTGTCTGCTCCTCCACGGGAGGCAGGCCCGAGGCCTTCTCCGCCGCCGGACGTGTGAACTCCAGATCGCACCTGAGGCAGCGGGACGCCTCCCGGATGGCCTCCTCCTCGGACAGCGACAGCTCGACCTCGGTAAACGACCTGCGACGGGTGTCGGGCAAAATGGCGGGCATGGTCACCCTTTTCGCCTGCGCCGGATCCGCTGAAGCGTCCTCGATCGGCGGCACGAACACCTCCGGCAGCTTCCGGGTGGCGGGTGTCTCGAGCTCCTCGCCCCGGAGGTGACGTGCGATGGCCACGGCGGCCTTCTTGCCCGCCGCGATGGCGTCGATGACGGTGTTCGGTCCGGTGACCACGTCCCCGCCGGCGAACACGCCGGGCCTGCCGGTGGCCTGGGTCTTCCTGTCCGCCCTGATCCTCTCCGTCCCCTCGGCCTCGATGCCAGACCAGCCCTCGACGAGGCGATCGAGCTCTGCGCTCTCGCTGATGGCGACGATGAGGGTGTCGAGCGCCACGACGTGCTCGGAGCCATCGACCGGGACCGGCCTGCGCCGGCCGCTGGAGTCCGGCTCGCCGAGGGTGTTCGTGATGCACACGAGGCCGGTCAGGCGGCCCTTTTCGGAGAGCACCTCGATCGGTGTCACGAGGGTGACGAGCTTGACGCCCTCCTCGATGGCCGCCTCGACCTCGTCCGCGAACGCTGGCATCTCCTCGCGCGTGCGGCGGTACAGAATGGTCACGTTCTTGACGCCCGGCTGCCTGAGAGCCGTGCGGGCCGCGTCCACCGCGGAGTTGCCTCCCCCCACGACGCCCACGTTCCCGGTGGCCAGCTTCTCGCCCTTGACGTTGAATGCCTCGAGGAAAACGATGCCCGGGATCACCCCGGCCGCGTCCTCTCCAGCTATGCCCAGGTGCCTGCTCTTGTGTGCGCCCATGGCCAGGTAGACGGCATCGAATCCTTCCGCCAGCAGGCCGTCGAGAGTGACGTCGCGGCCCAGCTTCCTGTCGCACAGAAGGGTGATGTTGCCGTCGATGAGGGCCTCGATCTCCTTGGTGACCACATCGTGCGGCAGCCGGTAGGGCGGGATGGCGGTACGGAGCATGCCGCCGGGGACGTGCTCTGCCTCGAACACCGTCACCTTCACTCCACGCAGGCTCAGCATGTGGGCGGCGGTGAGCCCGGCTGGCCCGGCGCCCACCACGGCCACCCGACGGCCCCGGAGCTTCTCGTCGTCGATCCTCTCGGGGACGTAGACGGACGGATCCACGCGATCCGTCACGAACCTCTTGAGAGCCCTGATGGCCACGGCCTCGCCGTCCGCACCGCCCGCGCGGCAGCGCGCCTCGCAGGGGTGGTTGCAGACGCGGGCGCACACCGACGGGAAGGGGTTGGCTTCCCTGATGACCCGGTATGCCTGCTCGTACTCGCCGCGGCGGATGTGGGCCACGTACCGCCACGCCTCGGTACCCACCGGGCAGGCAGCCTGGCACGGGGCACCGGTGAGGTTTTTGCACACGAACGCCCTGCAGCGCTTGTCGACGATGTGCTCCACGTACTCGTCGCGGAAATAGCGCAGGGTGCTGAGCACGGGGTTGGACGCGGTCTGGCCAAGGCCGCACATGGACGCGTCCTTCACGACCACGGCCAGCTCCTCGAGCAGGTCGAGGTCCTCGAGGGTCGCCTCTCCCCTGGTCACGTCGTCCAGGATCTCGTACATGCGCTGGGTGCCCTTGCGGCACGAGAAGCACTTGCCGCAGGACTCGTCCTTGAGGAAGGCCATGTAGTAGCGGGCGACGTCCACCATGCAGGTGTTCTCGTCCATCACGATCATGCCGCCCGAGCCCATGATGGATCCGGCCGACGCGAGGCTGTCGTAGTCTATGGGCAGATCGAACATGTCCGCGGGGATGCAGCCTCCGGACGGGCCACCCGTCTGCACGGCCTTTATCCGGGCCGTGCCAGAGGGCCCTCCGCCGATCTCGTGGATGATGGTCCCGAGCGGGACGCCCATGGGGACCTCGACCAGGCCCGTGTTCTTGATCTTGCCCACGAGGCTGAAGATCTTCGTCCCCGAGTTGCCCGGCGTGCCGATGCGCGAGTAGGCCTTCGCCCCCATCCTGAAGATGACCGGGACGTTGGCCCACGTCTCCACGTTGTTGATGGCCGTGGGCTTTCCCTCGATGCCGCTCTTGACGGGATAGGGCGGCCTCTGGCGGGGCTCTCCCGTCTTGCCCTCGATCGAGCGGATGAGGGCGGTCTCCTCGCCGCAAACGAACGCGCCGGCTCCGCGCACCAGCGAGATGTCGAAGTCCATCCGGGTGCCGAGGATGTCCTTGCCCAGCAGGCCGAACTCGCGCGCCTGCCTCAGGGCGATGGTGAGGTGCTTGATGGCCAGCGGGTACTCGGCGCGCACGTAGATGACGCCCTCGGTGGCGCCGGTGGCCACGGCGCCGATGAGCATCCCCTCGAGGATGCTGTGCGGGTTGCCCTCGAGGATGCCCTCGTCCATGTAGGCGCCCGGGTCGCCCTCGTCCGCGTTGCACACGAGGAACTTGCCCCGCCGGCTCGGCTCGGCGGCGAGCATCTCCCACTTGACCCCCGTGGGGAATCCCGCGCCACCGCGGCCTCGCAGACCCGACGCCTTGACCTGGTCGAGGACCCAACGGGCGTCCCCGCGATCCAGCACATCCGCCAGCGATCCATAGCCTCCCTGCGCGATGCAGTCGTGGATCCTGATGGGGTCCATCTTCTGGTTCTGGCCGAGGAGGGTGCGCTGCTGGTGCGTGAAGAACGGGATCTCGTCCACGGTACGACACTTCTTGCCCGACACGGGATCCGTGTAGAGCAGCTCCTCGATGACCGCGCCCTCGACCAGCGCATCGATGATCCGCTCCACGTCCAGGGGCACGAGGTGCACGTAGAAAGCACCCTGCGGTTCGGTCAGGACGAACGGGCCCATCTCGCAGAACCCGTGGCATCCCGTGATCCTCAGGCCTACCTTCCCGTGGAGGTCCTTCTGGATGATGTGCTTTTTTGCAATGCGGATGACCTCGTTCACACCGCTCGCCTGGCAGGCAGTGCCTGCGCAGATGACGATGCGAGGCCGGGTGCCGTCTTTGTCCGAGGCGAGCATGCCGGCGAGCTGCCTGAGGTCCTGCGTCGATTCGAGCCTTGCCATCTCAATTCCTCCGGGTGCCTGCTCAGGTCAGGTCCAGCATGTGGCTCTGGGGGCCGCAGCATCCGCGCCTCGAGCAGATGCGCACGGTGCCGCCTCCCCTCACGAGCATCTGCACCATGGGCGCGCCGCATACGGCGCAGGACCAGGCTCCCTCGAGCTTCGCGTGGCAGTGGGGGCAGAAGAAGTGCACCACGGTGTCCAGCGGGACTTCGTATTCGGAGAACACGTTGTACCGGCCGTAGATGGAGCACAGCCTGAGCCATCCGTGCTGGCTGCCGAAAGAGATCGTGACCTTCACCGACGGCCGGCCCTCGATGTAGAAGCTCTCGTCCATCAGGCTGTGGTTGCAGGATGGGCAGGAGACGTCCACGGCGAAGGTGTCCGTGTCGCCGCCCGGGGACATCGCGTCCTTGCCTGTCAGCGTGGCGTCCAGGACGGAGCGCACCGAGCTGCGCTTGACCTTCGAGTAGTAGCGGCCGTCGATGACGACCACGGGGCCCAGGGCGCACGCACCGAGGCAGTTGACGGTCTTGAGGGTGAACTCGCGATCCCTTGTGGTCTCTCCGGCCTCGATGCCGAGCTGCCCCTGCAGCTCCTCCTGGATGGCGGACGATCCACGGACGTGACAGGCCGTGCCCCTGCACACCGACACGAGGTGCTTTCCCCGGGGTGTCAGGCTGAACAGGTTGTAGAAGCTGGCCACCGCGTACACGTCCACCATCGAGCGTCCGGTCCGCTGTGCCACCATGCGCAGCGCCTTCTCGGGCAGATACCCAGTGAGGGACTGGATCTCCTCGAGAGTCGCGATGAGCGCCCCGCGATCGCTCCTGTGCTTGTCGACGATCGCCGCGATCTGCTCCGCGGTCTCGTCCTTGACCCCCGGCCGGCTTGCTGCAAGCTCAAACATGTGACGTCCTCACTCGTAGTCCTCGCAATGCCAGACACCGCCTGCGGGCTTCGGGTAGGTGCACACCGCGAGCTTCTCGCAGTTGACGCACAGCCCGCGTACCTGTTCGCGGAGCGCATCCAGGCCTGGATCCGCCTTCTTTTTCGTGGTCCTGGTCGTCTTGCGCGCCGGCCTGGGGGGCTCGGGGTCGCTATCCTCGAACTCCTCGCAGTAGACGACCCTGGTCTTCATGTCCCTGTACATCAGGCAGAGCTTCACGTGGTTGCAGGTCCCGCACAGGCCGAGATCCATCACACTTTTTGCCGGGCCACCGGATTCGGGAACCAGTTTTTCTCTCGCGTTCATTTTTTCGCTCCTGGGGGCGCTGGCTCATTGCGAGCCGCGTGCCAGGTCCATAGCGAATCGCGTGCCAGCGATGTGGACGTGCGTAACCCATAGATATGCGTCGATAATCGACGTGATCATCCTCATGACGGGTACTCGAAGTGCCGTCGTCGGACCGGGGAGGATGACCCCGGTGGGGAGATCCTCACCGCCCGGGAAGGCCGTTCGAGGCGCGCGCGAGCTTCAACCTGAGCGTCTTGCGGTCGATGCCGAGGATCTCGGCCGCGCGGCTCTTGTTCCCGCCGACGCTCGCCAGCACGCCGAGGATGTGCTCGGCCTCCACCTGGGCGAGGGTGCGGGAGCCGTCGGACTCGCGGATGTGGCAGGCTCGCATCATGGGAGGCAGATCCGCCACGTCGCCGGCGATCTCGTCGA
>JBFYZU010000109.1:0-6389 GCA_041309365.1 Myxococcota bacterium | reverse complement strand
ACACCCCGTCCACATCGCGAGGCCAACGAGAGCCAGCCCCATCCACACCTTGTTCGCACACAACATGGTTCACCTCCTTGCGGGGCCCCACCGGCGCCGCTGCGGGATGTATCGCCGCGAGCCGCCAAGAGGTTTCCTCGGGATGCTCCCTGTGGTACGGATCGATCCACGAGGAGGTCCAGCATGGGACGCTTCGAGGGCAAGACGGTGATGGTCACGGGAGCGAGCAGGGGAATCGGCCGCGACATCAGCCTGGCGTTCGCCGGGGAGGGGGCCAGGCTGGTCCTCAGCAGCCGGAAGGCCGAGGCTCTCGAGAAGGTGGCTGCTTCGATCCGCCAGATGGGAGGCGAAGCCGTGGTCATCCCGGCGCACATGGGCAGGCTCGAGGACGTGCGCCGGCTTGCAGCCGAGGCCATCGAGAGGACCGGCGGGGTGGACGTGCTGGTGAACAACGCGGCCACCAACCCCGTTTTCGGACCGCTCATCTCCACGAGCCCGGAGGCGTTCGACAAGATCATGGACGTGAACCTCAAGGGGCCTTTCTTCCTCACCCTGGAGGTGGGCCGCTCGATGATCGAGCGCGGGTTCGGGGCCGTCGTGAACGTTGCATCCGTGGCCGGCGTCCGTGCCTGGCCAGGTCTCGGCGTGTACGGGATCAGCAAGGCGGGCCTCGTGCAGATGACCAGGCAGCTGGCGCGAGAGTGGGCCGGGGCAGGAGTGCGCGTCAACGCGGTGGCGCCGGGCCTGGTGGATACGGACTTTTCGAAGGCCATCATCCAGGACGACTTCATCCGGGGCGAGGCGCTCAAGACCGTGGCCATGCAAAGACATGCGCAACCCAAGGAGATCTCCGGGGTCGTCATGCACCTGGCATCGGAGGAGGCATCCTACATCACGGGTCAGGTGATCGTCGTGGATGGGGGAGGGCTGTGCTGAACAGGGCACCGGGGATCGCGCAAACAGCGTTTGACACGGGTCGCGAGGTCTGGTACTCCCGGAAATGAATCATCGTTCAGTCCCCGCAGGACGGGGGCTCATGACGGAGGATACTCATGAATTCCAAGGAGTATTTCGAGCAGAGGGCTCCAGGGCTCATCGCGAAGAAGAAGGACGAGGCTCCCGAGGTGAACGCCGTTTTCCAGTTCGTCATCAGCGGCGATGGTGGCGGCAAGTGGATCGTCGACCTCAAGAACGACCCGCCAGGCGTTCGCGCCGGGGAGCAAGGCCACGACTGTCTCGTGGAGATGTCCAACGAGGACTTCGTGGCACTGGTCGAGGCGCCCAGCAAGATGCCGGTCGTCATGCAGCTGTTCTCCACGGGCAGGATGAAGGTCTCAAATCCCATGCTGGGCATGAAGATCACGAAGGTCCTGTTCAGCTAGTTCCCATCCCGAAGCTGACGCCGAGATCGCCTGAAATGGCCATTTCAAGACGGCAACCAGCTAGAGGACCGGCATCACCACCGAGCAGTCGGGCACCACGGTCATGGTGGCCTCGCCTTTCGCCCTCTCTCTCATCACCTCGAGCGCCGTCTGCGCGGACCGGACCGGTCTGAGGCCGCAACGCATGATCTCGGCGGGCGCGACGCCTGTGAGCAGGAGCACCCTGCCACTGCCGAGCCTGGGCAACAGCACGCTCTCGTTCAGCCTTTTGACCCTCGCACGATCCCCCATTCCCCCTACGCATCGACCTGCCAGAAGCAGCGTGCCCGAGCTTCTCGCCGCCGTCACGACCAGGGCCCCGAGCTCCACCAGGGACTCGACCCTGTCCACCGGGGCCGAGGCGATCACGGACGCAGCAGGGCGCACCTTCACGAAGAACGTCTCCGAGGCGATGGATGCCGTCACACGTGCCACCGCAAACGGGCGACCTGCCGAGAAACCGGCAACCCGGGACGCGTCCAGGCCGACCACGTCGATGGACATGATACGGTCGCCCAGCAGGGCCACGGCCTCGTTCACGAGATCCCGCGCGGGGTTGCCCTCGACGCGCCCTGCACCGCACACGGGGTTCACCCCCAACTCGTCCAGGGCTGCCACCGTGGCGGCATCCGCGAGCCCGGGAACCAGCACCGTTCCCGCACCCGTGTACCCGAGCACGGGATGCGGGAACACGGCCGAAACGGTGACGATCCTGTCGGCGTCGAGCACCTCACGGGCCAGGGCCAGCTCGCGCCGTCGAGCTGCGCCGGCAGCGGACCCTGCGCGCGCCGTGGACGGCACGTGGCCGCCCACCGCGCGCACGACCTCTCCGAGAAGCCCCTGCGCAACGCTCGAGGCCGGGCTCTTTCCGATCCGGCCGGCAGCTTCGAGCCTGGCCGCCTCCCGGGGATCGTGGATCCTGACGGCCGGCACTCCCGGCAGATCCATCCCACTGGCGCCGTGCACCGCGCCGCCGGACGCGATCACCGAGAGCTTCGCGCCGGGACCCAGACGCGAGGCGACCCTCTGCACGACGACCGGCTCGAGATCGGGCCAGGGCGCAAGGAGCGCTCCCCGCCCCAGCGCCACGACCACCCGACGCGCACCCTCGAGCCACGAGTCCAGAGGAGGCATCCCCTCGGGCGAATCGAGGGTCTCCTCGAGCGCCGAGGCGGGATCGGAAAGCCAGGGGCCTCGTCCACAAGGCGAGGCGCGCTCCACGGTCCAGCCGGTCAGATCCACGGCCAAAGGTTTTTTCCCCCAGGAGAGCAACACGGTTCCAGGATCCCTTGTCATCGACAGGCGATTCTACCACTTGCCGGTCCGGGGCTCATCTGTTCGGTGCACAATCGTCGGTCGAGCCGCGAAGCTTGTCGATGGCGTGGGGGAGCGCACCGAGCACGACCTCGAGGTTCTCCACCGCGGCACGCCTGCTGCCCGGGAGGTTGACGACCAATGTGCGTCTGCGGATCCCGCTCACTCCGCGCGACAGCATGGCGTGGGGCGTGATGCCTGACGAGACGCGCCGCATGGCCTCCTGCAGGCCTGGAACGAGCCTCTCGACCACGGCCAGCGTGGCCTCGGGCGTGACGTCGCGAAAGGACATCCCGGTCCCGCCCACCGTGACCACGAGGTCGATCCCGTGGCCGTCACAGTAGTGTCCGAGTCGCGCCTCTATGACGTCCCTCTCGTCAGGCACGATCTGCACGCGGTAGACGTGGGCGCCCAGGGACCTCTCGAGGAGGCCGGCCACGGCGGGCCCGGCCGTGTCCTCGGTCTGGCCCGCGTGACAGCGGTCGCTCACGGTCAGAACCACGGCCTGCACGGTGGAGCGTTCCACGAGCGTGACGAGACGCACCTCGTCCCCCACGGCGACCTGGCCTCCCTCGACGACCCTCGCGAACAGCCCCCTCGACGGCAGGATGCAGGACCCGGTGATGCGCCCGATCCTGCAGGGCTCGTGGCACTCCTTGCCTATCTGCGTGATCTCGAGCACGACCCCGTCGCCCATCTCGAGGCGGCTGCCTATGCCCATGGATCCGAGAGGCAGGCCTCTGGTGACCATGTTCTCGGCAAACGCCCCGAAGGCGAGATCATCGACCCGTGCACGTGCCGACTCGAAGTCCGCCTCGTCGAGGATGCTCACCTGCCGGTGCCAGCCGCCGGCGTGAGCATCGCCCTCGATGCCCATGCCTGCGACGAGGCAAACCGAGCCCACCGGGGTCTTGGGGACGCCCTTGTCTCGGCTCGTGCTCAGCGACACGACCTGACCACACTCGATGCTCATCCGGGATCCTCCGCGTCCTTGCGCCGCCAGGTCTTGCTCCGGCCGCCGGACTTCTCGAGGAGCAGCACGTCCTCGATGACGATGCCGCGGCGAGCCGACTTGCACATGTCGTAGACGGTGAGCGCTGCAACGGCAGCAGCGGTCATGGCCTCCACCTCCACGCCCGTGCGCCCCGTGCAGGTGGCCGACGATTCCAGGACCACGCGATCGCCCTCCACACGGGCCTGCACGTCCACGTGATCCAGTGCGACGCCGTGCGTCATGGGCACGAGCTCCGGCACCTTCTTGGCACCCATGATCCCCGCGAGACGGGCCGTCTGGAGGACGTCCCCCTTGCGCACGCCACCCGTCTCGAGGATCATGCGCGCCACGTCATCGCCCACGCGAACGGTGGCGCGTGCCCGCGCTCGTCGAACGGTCACGGGCTTGTCGGACACGTCCACCATGCGGGCGTTTCCATCGTCATCCATGTGCGTCAGCTCTCGCTTCATCTCTTCAGCCCCCCACCACGTTCATGAGAGAACGTCTCGATCCCGGCCGGCAGGCCGGCTTCTCGGCCACGGCACGGACGACGAGAGCCTGGATGGCCTCCTCGTCCGGACCGCCCACGGCGCGCAGGGCGTCCCGCAGATCCACACCCCTTTCGTCGTGAAGACACCCGTGCAGCTTCCCCGCGGCGGTCATCCTGATCCTCTGGCACCTCTCGCAGAATGGTTCGGTCTGTGGCGTGATCATGCCGATCCGTCCGGATCGACCTGTCCCGTCGACGACATCGTACATCGATGCGGTGGGGGTCCTGTCCACGGGCCCCTTCACGCTCGCGAACCCCTGTCTCAGGATCGCGAGCACCCTCGATGCAGGGACGAAGAGATCGTCGTGGATCTCCCTGGCGACCCCAACGGGCATGAGCTCGAGAAACCGCATCTCGACGCCGCGATCCATGGCCCATCGGGCAAGAGGCACGACCTGGTCCTCGTTCGTCCCGCGTAGCATGACAGCGTTTATCCTCACGGGCCGCAGCCCTGCATCGAGAGCCGCATCGATCCCGGCCAGGGTCGAAGCGACATTCCCGCCCCTCGTGATGCGGGAGTAGACGTCCTGGTCGAGCGTGTCCAGGCTCACGTTCACCCTCATGAGACCGGCCAGGGCCAGGGGACGGGCCAACGCCCCCAGGGTCTGGCCGTTCGTGGTCATGGCGAGATCGTCCAGGCCGAGATCGGCGAGCCTCGACGTGAGGTCCACGATCCCCGTCCGGATCAGAGGCTCGCCTCCCGTGAGCCTGACGGCAACGAGCCCGAACCTTTCCCTGAGGATCCTCGCCACGAGGACCATCTCCTCGATGCCCAGGATATCCTGCCTGGAAACCTTGGTCACACCGCACGAAGGCATGCAGTAGATGCAGCGCTGGTCGCACCGGTCGGTGACCGACAGCCTCAGGTGATTCACGAGACGACCGGCCCTGTCCTTCACCATGGCAACCACCACGGGTGTGCCTCCACGATCGTTCCCGCAGCGTAGACGCTCGAGCAGGGATCGAGCTTGACTGCTGCATTCGCGCGGCCACCCGCGGCCAGATCCGCCGAGCTCGCGTTGAACACCGGCGTGGCCGATAGAGCTCCCGTTTCCGTATCGGGTGACAGGCGCACCAGGGCGAGGAGCACCCTGTCGCCGGGCACGGTCACGTCCGCTGTCAGGCGTGCACGGACACAGAGAGGGGCGTCACGGGCCGAACCCATCATCTTCGCCAGAGCGGGGGCCACGAACTCCCAGAAGGTCACGAGCACGCTCAAAGGATTGCCCGGAAGCCCGAAGATGGGACGACCGTCCACGTCGGTCGCGAAGAGGAACGGCTTGCCCGGTTTGATGCGCACCCTGTGCAGGTGGACCTTCCCGCCCGCCGCCTCGATGGCCGCCGGAACGAGGTCGTAGTTGCCCTTGGACACGCCGCCGGTCACGAGGACGCAGTCGTTGCGTCCTATGAGGCCCGCGATGGCGTCGCGCGTGGCCTCGAGCCTGTCATGGACGCCGCTCGTGGCCTCCACGCGCCTCACGCCGCACACGCCGAGAGCCGCCACCAGGGCAGGAACATTGGAGTCGTGCACCTCGTGCTCGCCGATGGGCTCGGACGCCGGCCTCACCTCCGTGCCCGTGCTCAGGACTCCCACTGAGGGCACCTCGTGCACCGTGACCGGATCGAGGCCCACGGCGGCACAGGCGGCGACCTGCGCTGGCCCCAGCCTCGTCCCGGCGGGCAAAAGCAGGTCCCCGCACCTGGCATTCTCTCCTTTGTGACGCACGTTGTCGCCTGGCATGACTGGAGAGACGAAACGGATGCGACCGGGCGCGCCCGGCTCGGTGGTCTCGACGATGGCCACCGCGTCCGCACCCGGAGACATGGTGGCGCCGGTGAAGATCCGCACGCAGGTTCCCCGAACGACTCGTGGGATGTCGCGGCTGCCAGCCGCGGCCTCTCCTGCCAGGGCGAGCTCGCAGGGAGCATTGCGCAGGTCCTCGGCGATGACCGCGAAGCCGTCCATTGCCGACCTGTCCGCAGGCGGCATGTCCCTGGTCGCGCGGACTTCCTGGGCCAGGTAGGCGCCCACGGCCTGTGCAAGCGGGATCTCGATGGGCCTCGATGGAGGTAAGAGAGCGAGGACAGTCGAAAGCGCGTTTTCTATGGA
>JBFYZU010000108.1:0-37220 GCA_041309365.1 Myxococcota bacterium | reverse complement strand
TTTCTGGAAGAATCCGCCGCCGGGGACCTGAGTATCGACAGCGCCAAGGACATCGGCCCGACCGCTCTGCAGGCGAAGGCCCCGCTGAAGTTCGGCGAGCACTGCTCCGCCTTCATCAACTCCGACATCCGCAAGGCGATCCAGCAGGGGGCGGCCCGGGAGGATATCGTCGCTGGTCTGGTCTTCTCCATCGTCGCGAACTACCTCAACCGGGTCGTCGGCAACCGCAACGTCGGAGATCACATCGTGCTGCAGGGCGGCGTGGCCAAGAACCCGGCCGTGCCGCTGGCCTTCGCGCAGATCACGAAAAAGACGATCACCGTCCCCCCCGACCCGGAGCTGATGGGCTGCTTCGGCGTGGCGCGGCTGGTGCTGAAAAAGCACGAGGAGGGCCTGATCGAGAAGGGCGACATCGATCTGGACGCCCTGATCGACAAGAAGATCGGCTACGGCAAGTCGTTCACGTGCAAGTCCTGCGAGAACCTCTGCACGATCCGGCGCCTCACGGTAGGTGACAGGCGCTACCCGTTCGGGGGCCGCTGCTCGCTCTACACGAACAGGCGCAAGAAGCGGGAGACGGACGAAAAAGACATCGTCGACTACACGCAGGTGCGAGAGCGGATGCTCTTCGACGAGTTCGCGGCTCCGAAGGACGAGCGCGAGGCCTCAAGCTCGCGCGTCGTGGGAGTCCCGCTGGCCTTCTCGATCCACTCGCTGTGGCCGTTCTACTCGTGGTTCTTTCACACCCTCGGCGTGAAGGTCGCACTCTCGACCCGGATCGCTCCAGAGGGCATCGCCAGGCAGGAGAGCAACTACTGCTTCCCGGCCGAGATCGCCCACGGCGCGATCCAGGACGTGCTGGACAGCGGCGCCGACCACGTGTTTCTGCCGCACTTTCGCGACATGCCGACCCTCGAGGACGTGCGCGCCTGCACCTGCCCGCTCACCCAGGGCCTGCCGTTCTACGCCAGGCACGCCTTCGGGCTCGGCGAGGACAGGATGCTCAGGCCGCTCGTCGCGCTCGGCACCGGCCTCGAGGAGAGCCGCCTCTCCTTCATGGGCGTGGCCGAGCAGCTGGGCTTTTCCCGGGACGAGGGCGGCCGCGCCTTCGACGCGGGCCTCTCGCACCAGGAGCGTTTCGACGCCGCCTACCGCGCGCTGGGGAAGAAGGTGAAAGAAGAGGTGAAAGGGCACCCGGACCGGCTCTACATCGCCTTGCTCGGTCGCCCCTACAACGCCTTCACTCGCGACGCCAACATGGGCATCCCGCGCAAGTTCATCTCGCAGGGCGTCACGGTGATCCCCTTCGACATGATCTTCGACGACGGTGCCGAGATCCCGCCGAACAACTACTGGTACTACGGCCAGCAGGACATGAAGGCCGTGACCCTGGTCAAGGACTTCGAGAACCTGTATCTGACGTGGATCTCCAACTTCTCCTGCGCCCCGGACTCGTTCATGCTGCACTACGTGCGCTGGATGATGGGCCAGAAGCCCTACCTGGTGCTGGAGATCGACTCGCACACGGCCGACGCGGGGCTGGACACCCGCATCGAGGCCTTCCTGGACATCGTGCAGAGCTACCGCCGGCACATGGCTCCCGGCGCGGGCAAGCCCTTCGTGCGCCGCTATCGCATCGCGCTCAAGGAGCAGTACTGCGACGTCGTTGACACCAAGACGGGCGAGAGGATGGACATCCGCGATCCGCGCGTCCACCTGGTCTGGCCCTCCATGGGGGATTTGTCCACCGAGGCGATGAGCACGGCCGCGCTGCGCCAGGGGATCGACTCGACGCATTTGCCGCTGCCGGACGTCTACAGCACGCAGCTGGCCCGCGACGTGGCCTCCGGCAAGGAGTGCATCCCGGCTCTCTTGGTGCTCGGATCGGTCCTGCAGTACTTTTCCGACCGCGATCCCACGTCGGGCGACGAGATCTACCTCGTGTTCGTGCCCTCGACGCCCGGGCCCTGCCGGACGGGCCAGTACTACGTCTTCTTCGACCGGCTGTTCGAGCAGATGGGCTGGGAGAACGTGGTGCTTTTGGTGGGCGGCTCGGAGAACTCCTACCGCGAGCTCGGCGCGACGTTCTCCAGGGACGTCTGGCGCGCGCTCGTCATCGGCGACGTCTTCAGCGACATGCGCATCGCGCTGCGTCTCGTCGCCCGCGATCCCGACGCGGCGCTCGAGCTGTTCGGGTCCGTGTGGCAGGACGTGCTCGGCGCCTTCTCGGCAGGCCCGGAGGAGCTCGACCGGGAGCTTTTGCGCGCCGCGAGGCGCCTGGGCGAGGTGCCGCGCGGGCGGCGGCTCGAGGACCTGAAGAAGGTCATCGTCGTCGGGGAGATCTACGTGCGGCGCGACAACTTCTCCGTTTGCGAGCTCACCGAGATGCTCATCGCGAAGGGGATCTACCCGAAGGTCACCGGGGTGACCGAGTGGCTGCACTTCACGGACTTCGCGCGCAAGTACAAGATGGAGGGCAGGCGCCGGCGGGAGGGCTGGGTGCGCACGCTGCGCAGCGGCGGCCTGCGCGAGGAGGCGGTCTACCTCATCGAGAAGGGCTGGAAGCACGTGGTGGAGGAGAAGATCACGGCCTACCTCAGGCCAACGGGCCTGGTCCCGGACGTCCCGCACGACATGACGAGGATCATCGACGACGCCCGAGACACCTTCATCGATCCCGAGCTGTCCAGCGAGGCCACGGTCTCGCCGGCCGTGGGGGCCGCGGCCATGGCCGAGGGCTACTCGGGCGTGGCGATCATCGCGCCCTTCGGCTGCCTGCCGGGCCGGCTGATCGAGGGGGTCTACGCTCCGTGGGCCAAGGCCCGGGGCTACCCGGTGCTGGCGCTGGAGAACGACGGGCAGCCCTACCCGCCCAACATCGTCTCCAGGCTGGAGGTCTTCGCCCACAACGTGCTGCGCTTCGAGCCGAAGGAGAAGCCCATGCGGGCGCTCGTCCTTTCGAAGATCACGGAGCGCACCAGCCAGGTGGTGCTGACGCGGCGGTTTCGATGAACGCAGCATCGAGGGCCGCCGACTCGAGGAAAGACCGATGACCGATCCATCGAAGACAGGACCGATCGCGCCGGCGAGCGAAGAGGGCAAGATGCAGGACGCGCGGCACGCCCTCAAGGTGGCGCGCGTGACCGAGTGGCTGCGCAACCGCAAGAGCACGGCGCCCCTCTCGCGACGAAAGCGGGTCGTCTCCCACATGGTCCCAAAAGTCCGCGACAGGAAGCACTCCGACGAGAAGATCGACCTTCTCGATCTCGACCAGGTGATAGAGATAGACCCCGAGCGGCGCATCTGCATCGCCGAGCCGGGAGTGCCGTTCAACGAGCTGGTCGAAAGGACCCTCGCGCACGCACTCGTGCCCATCGTCGTGCCCGAGCTGGAGACCATCACGGTCGGCGGCGCCGTGGCGGGGTGCTCCATCGAGTCGATGTCGTACGTCCACGGAGGCTTCCACGACACGTGCCTCGAGTACGAGATCGTCACCGCGAGGGGCGATGTGCTGACCTGCACCCCCGACAACGAGAGCTCCCTCGTCTTCCAGATGATGCACGGCTCGTTCGGGACCGTGGGGATCCTCTCGAGGCTCGTGTTCCGGTTGATCCCGGCTAAGCCGTACGTCCACGTGCGCTACGAGAACCACACCTCGATCGCGAGCTACCGCGAGTCGATCTGGCGGCACTACGAGCGCAGGGACGTGGACTTCATGGACGGCATGATCCACTCGCCGTCGCACCTCGTGCTCAGCGTGGGCGACTTCGTCGACTCGGCGCCCTACACCAACCGCTACGACTGGATGAAGGTCTACTACCGGAGCACGGCGGAGCGCCAGCAGGACTACTTGAGGACGAAGGACTACTTCTTCCGCTACAACCAGGGGGTCACGAACGTCCACCCCAAGTCGTTTCTGGGCCGGCTGATCTTCGGGAAGTTTCTCGGGTCGACGGAGATCCTCGGGATCGCGCAGAAGCTGCGCTGGCTCTTTCTCGACGACGACCGGCCCATGGTCACCGTGGACACCTTTTTGCCCTACTCCCGGCTCGAGGAGTTTCTCGCGTGGTACGCACGGGAGTTTCGCCACTTCCCGCTGTGGGTGGTCCCCTACCGTCGCGTCCACGACTACGAGTGGCTCGCCGACGACTTCTGGAAGGGCATGGACGACGAGCTGATGATCGACATCGC
This sequence comes from Myxococcota bacterium, assembly GCA_041309365.1. Taxonomy (GTDB): domain Bacteria; phylum Myxococcota_A; class Polyangia; order DRWM01; family DRWM01; genus JAFDER01. The sequence continues at coordinate 33,029 of JBFYZU010000108.1, read as the reverse complement.
CATCTACGGGATGAAGCAGCGCGGGGACACGAACTACTATCGCCTGATGGAGGAGAAGCTCATCGAGCTGGGCGGGATCAAGACGCTGATCTCCTACAACTACTACACGAAAGACGAGTTCTGGCGGATCTTCAACCGCGAGAACTTCGAGAAGGTCAAGGCGATCACGGATCCCGACAACATCTTGCGCGACCTGTACCAGAAGACCTGCCGGGCGGCCATGGGACACGACTGACGTCTTTGCGAAGCCCCTCGGCCGTCTTGAGCTCGCGCGAAATTCCCCATCTCGCGACTGGCAGCAGGCTGTGCCCCCACCTCATATCCGGGATGGGATCTCGCCAGCCCGGCGACGACGCCTTTTGGAGCCGGACACGGGCAGCAGCTCGCACGAGGGAGCCAGACCGCCTCGGCGTGGTCTCTTTCGCCTCTCGCCGTCATCATTGCAAACGACCGGGCAGGCGATCACGTGAAGCAGCGAGCTTCGCCGGGGCGCCAGGGACGGCCGGCGGGTGAGCAAAAGGGCGCAAGCTCAGGCCGTCTTGCCGGGCCCTTTCAGGTCGTACTTTTTCACCAGGGCCTGCCGCTCATCGTCGGGCAGCGACCCGAGATAGGCCTTGAACCCCGGGCACCAGCCCGTGTGCCAGCGCCACAGCCTCCCGAGGATCGACCCGGGGTTCCTGTCGTAGCGCGCCCTGAGCTTGCAGCTCGCGCATGGCTGTTCCTTCATCTCGTCCATCCTCTGCACGCTCCCCGAGGTCCGGGAGCGCGAGGCAGAGTATACGTGCCCACCGAGCCGCTTTTCCAGTGCATCCGGCACGGTCGATCGCGAGGAAGGCTATCGGCCCCTGGGGACATTGCCCATCGGGATGCCCAGGGCCCTTGCCACGCCCTCGCCGTAGGCCGGATCGGCCTTCAGGCAGTTTCCGACGTGGCGGATCTTGATCTCGTCGGGCGCATCGCCCATGGCCCTGGCGGTGTTCTCGAACAGGGCCTTGCGCTGATCGGGGCTCATGCTCCGGAACAGCGCGCCGGGCTGGGAGTAGTAGTCGTCGTCGTCCTTGCGGGCGTCGTGGTGATCGACCGCGCCATCGATGCCCAGCGGCGGCTCTCGAAACGAGGGCTGCTCCTGCCACTCGCCGTAGCTGTTGGGCTCGTAGCCGAGGGTGCCGCCCTCATTGCCGTCGACCCGCATGGCGCCGTCGCGATGGTAGCTGTGGACCGGGCACCTGGGGCGGTTGACCGGGATCTGGTGATGGTTGACGCCCAGGCGGTAGCGCTGGGCATCCCCGTAGGAGAAGAGCCTCCCCTGCAGCATCTTGTCCGGAGAGAAGCCGATGCCGGGCACGATGCTGGCGGGGTTGAACGCGGACTGCTCGACCTCGGCGAAGTAGTTCTCGGGGTTTCTGTCGAGCTCCATCACGCCCACGTCGATGAGCGGGTAGTCCCTGTGCGGCCAGACCTTGGTCAGGTCGAACGGGTTGAAGGGACACTTCGCGGCATCCTTCTGTTGCATGATCTGGATCTTCATGCTCCACCTGGGGAAGTCGCCCCTCTCGATGCTCTCGTACAGATCCCGCTGGTGGCTCTCCCGGCACTTGCCGATGATCGCCTCGGCCTGTGCATCGGTCAGGTTCTTGATGCCCTGCTGGGTCTTGAAATGGAACTTGACCCAGAACCGCTCGTTTCCTGCGTTGATCAGGCTGTAGGTGTGGCTGCCGTAACCATTCATGTGGCGGTAGGAGAACGGGATGCCTCGTTCGCTCATGGTGATGGTGACCTGGTGGAGCGCCTCGGGGAGCGAGGTCCAGAAGTCCCAGTTGTTGCGTGCGCTGCGCAGGTTCGTGCGCGGATCGCGCTTCACGGCATGGTTGAGGTCGGGAAACTTCAGCGGATCGCGCAAAAAGAACACGGGCGTGTTGTTGCCGACGAGATCCCAGTTGCCTTCCTGCGTGTAGAACTTGATGGCGAAGCCCCGGATGTCGCGCTCGGCGTCCGCGGCGCCGCGCTCGCCCGCCACGGTGGAGAAGCGAACGAACAGATCCGTCTTCTTGCCCACCTCGGAGAAGATGCTGGCCTTCGTGTACCTCGTGATGTCGCCGGTGACCGTGAACGTGCCGTAGGCGCCCGAGCCCTTGGCGTGCATGCGCCTCTCGGGGATCACCTCGCGGTCGAAGTGGGCGAGCTTCTCGAGATACCACACGTCCGCGAGCATCATCGGCCCGCGCGCCCCGGCGGTCAGCACGTTCTGGTTGTCCACCACGGGTGCTCCTGCCACCGTGGTCATCTTCTTCTTCTTCTGCTCGGTCATCTTGCGTTCCTCCCTCGGGCTTTCGGTTGGTCCATATCGGCATTCCGCGACCTGTGTTTGATGCCCGTTGCCCTCACGGGATGCTCCGCGAGGGCAACGCTCCGTGACGACCCTGCCTGCATCATCGCCGCACGGGCAAACGACCTGGCGGTGATGCGAATGCCCGACGCATATAATGTCACCTATCATGCCCACAAGCCCATCACGTCATTGTTCTCTATCCCGCGGTCCGTGTGCCGGGCCCGCAGACCTGGTCGAGACGGCCTGCCGCGGGGCCATGGCCGTCATCGATGACGAGGTGACCCACGCGGTCGAGAGATCTTCGAGGCTCGTGCGCAAGATCCTGGCCAGGCTCGACCGATGGGCCCTCAGCCCGCCATCCACCACATCATGACCGAACCGACGAGCGTCGTGAGCAGGGCCACGGGCGCACCCGCGCGAAGGTAGGACAGGAAACCCACGCCGCCCACCCCGGAGGCCTTCTCGGCCACGATGATGTTGGCCACCGACCCCAGGAGCGTGAGGTTGCCCGCGAAGGTGGATGCCACGGCAAGCAGCTCCCAGCCCAGGCGCGGATCGGGCAGGCTCGACATCTGCTCGCGCACGACCAGGATGAACGGCACGTTGGAGACGATGTTCGACCCGAACAGGAAGATGGCCGAGAGCCTGAGCCACGACGCCAGGCCCGTGCCCTGCTCCAGGGGGAACACGGTGAAAAAGAGCGCTGGCACGCCCGTGCGCACGAATGCCTCGACGACCACGAACAGGCCTGCGAAGAACAGGAGCACCGACCAGTCCACCCTCTGCCATATCTGCTCGGGCGATCGGGGCCGGACCACGACGAACATCACGGCGCAGCCCGCCACGGAGGTCCAGGCGAGATCCGCGCCCGCCAGGTACCCCAGCACGGTCGCGCAGACGACCGCGAACAGCGCGGCCGTGCGGCGCGTGACCACGGGGCCAGAGTCCTCGTGCTCGATCGGGAGCCGACCGCGAAGGTCTTTGCCGAACAGCAGCCGGAGCACGGCGTGGTTCACCACGAGCGACACGACGGCCACCGGGCCGACGAGCATCAGGTGGTCGCGGTAGGCGAGGTGGCCGAGACTGGCGCACAGCATGTTCTGGGGGTTTCCGACGAGCGTGGCCACGCTGCCCGTGTTGGCCGCCGTGGCCAGCGCCAGAAGGTAGGGCAAGGCCGGCAGGCGGTACCTGCGGACGAGCTCGACGACCAGGGGGGCACCCAGCACGCACACCGCGTCGTTGGTCACGAGCGCGGACAGCCCGCCCGCGCTCCACACGAGCGCGGCCAGGAGCCGCGAGGGGGTGCGGGCCGTGCGGGCCAGCCATACGGCGGCCCGGTCGAAGAAACCGTCGGCCGCGAGGAACGCTCCCATGCCCATCATGCCTGCCAGAAGCAGGATGGTCCGGCCGTCGATGGCTGCCACGGCCTGTTCGGCGGAGAGGACTCCCGCGAGCACGCACGCGCTGGCGCCCAGAAGCGCGGCCCCTGGCCTGTCCAGCCCCAGCCATCCCATCCTGCGCGCGCAGACGAGCACGTAGGTCAGGGCGAAGATGACCACGCCGGCTGTCTCATCGCTCATCCGGCTCCCTCACTCGCAGAGGTGCTCGGGCCAGGCCGGGGGCAGGTAGGCGTCCACGCCCGTGGTGGGCGTGGCCGTGCCCGCCTGGTCGTCGAGGACGTAGAGCGCGGCCTCCGGCTCCGTGCCGATCTGCAGGATCTCGAAGGAGGTCACGTAGAAGTAGCCCGTGTCGATGGACCCGTCGGAGGAGACGTACTCGAGGATGAGCGTGACCTGGCCCAAAGGGCCGGTGCCGCACTCGATGCAGTAGTGGGCGAACGGGTCCGCGGCCGTCGGCTCGTCGTCCACGAGCGCGCCCGTTGTGGCGCGCACGAGGAGCGACCCCGGCACCACGGGCGTGGTGGACACCACGGGCGTTTCGGGAGAAAGCGCGAGGACGAGCCGGTCGATGCCGTCGTCGCTCCACAGGGCATCGCCCCAGCCCCCGCCGCCGAAGAAGTTGGGGCCCAGCCACGTGGTCGTCTGCACGTTGTCGTCCACGTACCACACGGCCACATCGTCGCCTCTGCCCCCCATCACGCGAAAGTCGTGGGTGTTGCCGCGCAGCACCACGAGATCGCCGGCGTCCAGGGGGTCCATGGTGTCCGTGCGGCCCGAAGCGCCGTTTCCCAGATCCACGGCCGAGCGGGAGATGTCCCGCACGAACACCCAGTCCGACCCAGGGCCCGTGTGCACCGTGCTCGTCATCACGTCGAACGAGCCGTCCGGGTTCGCGCCGCACCCGGCCGCCACCAGGTCGTCGTCGCGGCCGGCGCTCGAAGCGACCGAGCCGGTACGAAAATCAAGAGACCAGCTCTTCCAGAACACGAGCACGTCGGGCCCGTCCCCCAGGTCTCCCGAGGCGAAGCTGTGCAGCGAGCCACGGGCGCCCAGCTCGAGCACGTCCGTGCCGCAGGAGCCCTCGAAGTAGGCGGCCGCTCCCGAGAAGTCCACGGCTCCCGGGTCCAGGCCCACGAGCCTCCAGCCGTGATGCAAGGACTCCCCGTGAAGGAGCATCTCGAACGAGCCGATGCTCGTGGCGAAGTTGCGCCAGTTGGCCAGGTCGTCGTCCGCGTCGTTCCAGTCCCACTGCCCGGGCGGCAGCACGGGCGTGGGCGAGCCGTCCCCGCCGGCGTGCCCGTCGTTGTACTCGCCGTCGAGAAGACAGGCCATCGGGAAGCCGTCCGCCTCGCAGGTCCAGCTCCCGTTCCAGGAGCACTCTCCGGGCTCCGGCCAGTCGGGGGGCACGGCCTGCGTGTCGTCGATCCCGTCCGGGGCGACATCCCACGCGTCGTCACGAAAAGCGTCCCCGCTCGAACGGTGCCCCGAGCACCCGGCAAGAGCGGCGAGCATGGCGAGCATGGCGAACGTCCGCATGGGCCTCTCCGTCAGCGCAGCCTCAGAAGCCCGAGCCCGCTCCCGTTCTCGAGGAGCACGGAGAGCGGATCGAGCGCCACCTCGTACCCTGTCCAGACAACGTGGCCGGTCACGCAGTGGATGCGCATTGTTCCTGCCATGGAGGCCAGGGCGTCGCACACGGGCGGCCGGCTGCGGTAGGCCAGAGACAGCCGTCCGCCGTCCGCGTCGGCGACCACTGCCTGGTTGCCCACGCGAAGCACGCGGGCGGGCGCGAAGGCCACGAACGACGGGCAGGGAGCCAAAGCCGCGGCGGTCGTCTGTCTGAGCGCAGCCCTGAGCTGCGCCACGGTGGTGAGCGCCGACTTCTTGATCTTGAGGAGCTCGTTCTCCCCGGGCGGAGGCATGATGACGTACTGCAGGAGCCGCACGGGCGAGGGACCCAGCCCCGGGGTGACTATCATCAACCCTGCATGGATGCGGCGCGGGAAGGGGCCCACAGTGGGCACGGACACCTCGTCGGTTCCCTCGCTGGTGTGCTCGACGAACGTGCGACCTGTGTACGTGTCCAGGTAGTAGGCCCGGTTGCGCCTCAGGCCGAAGGGCGTGAGCGTGCTCGACCTGGCCATCTCCACGAGCGTCATGTCCTCGAGCCTTTCGGACTCGTCGAAGGAGAAGGTGCGGCCCAGGTAGGACGCCTCCAGGGCGATGGGCGCCCCTCTGTCGAGGAAGGCCCTCGCGACCTCGATCACGCCCCTCACGCGCTCGAGCACCACGGCTGCACGCCCGGGGTCCGGAGCCTCCGCCAGGACGAGATCCCTGAGCTCGGCGCAGGCGCGCGCCGCGTCCATGCCCGAGACCCCGAGAAGGCAGGTCCGCAGCTCCTCGCACAGGGCGGTCAGCTGCCCGCGCCCCCTGGCAATGCCCACGTCGGCGATGACGCACAGGATGCGCTCGAGGGTGCCGGCCACCTTGCGCACGAGATCGCGGTCCTGGGCCAGCGCGGCCGCGGAAAGCGAGGACGGCGGCTGCGGCGGCATGGAGACCGAAAAACCGCCGAGCCCGTCGCCGGTGGTCCACGAGACGCGCTCGGCGTCGGCCAGCTCCGGGCCTTGCTGCGACTGGGCGACGAGCCGGGCCATGTGCGCGATCACCGCAGCGGCGTGCTCGCAGCCCCTCACCTGGGGGCACGTGCAGAGGAGCTCGGGCTGACCGCCCGAGGAGAAGGTCTCGTAGACCATGTACCGCTCGCCGGCCGTCTCCACGTGGAACACGGAGGCCTTCACGCCACAGGCCAGCTCGATCGCCGTGCCGCGCTCCACCACCGCCATGGCCTTCGTGGGGGAGGTCATGCCCCCTCCGGGCCGAGCCGCTCTCGCCGCCTCTCGAGCTTGAGCGAGTCGAGCCTGCGATCGACCTCGATCTTGAGGTTGGGATCCGCGCTCCTCAGGTCGATGAACTCCGTCTCCTCCAGAAGCTCGATGGCCTCGTCGCGGCGGTCGTGCTTGCCCGTGAGCTCGTCGGCCAGCCTGAGGTAGGTGACGAGGATCCTGTTGGCCTCGCCCCACTGCTTGATGGCGTAGTGCGGGTCCACGGTCAGGCCCCTGCGGTAGCAAGACAGCGCCGCCTCGTCCCTGCCTTCCTTGACAAGGGCGAGAGCCTCGAGAAAATGCCCCTTGGCCGACACGGGGTTGATGGAGGAGGCCTTCGCGGCGCTGGCGCCGGCCTGCTCGAACCTCCCGATGAGCAGAAGGACGAGACCTATCAGGTAGAACATGACGCTGCGCATGCGCGCCACGATCCCGGGCCGGTCGCCCGACACGCTGGTGACGGCCGTGGTGGCGAGATCGAAGCGCTCGTCGCCGCCGAGCGCCAGCCGGGCCCGGAGATCTCCGGCAGCCCTCGAGGCCGCGGAGCGAAGGGTGCCGGAGCTCGTGGCCACCTCCTCGAGCCTCTTCACCGTGTCGGCGTCCCCGATGTACGACAGCGCCCTGAGGGCGGCCAGGGCCAGGGCACCGGCATCCTCGTCCAGGAGGGCGTCGATGGCCGCTCTGTCCACGCTCCTCGCTTCGGGCAGAAGGCCCACGGCCTTGAGGGCTTCCTCCCGTACGAACTCGGGCGTGTCCTCGCCCAGCCGGCCGAGGATGTCGCCGGCCCCGCTGTGGTCGCCGAAGCTGCTCAGGGCGCGTGCCAGCATCAACCGCTCCAGCGTATCCGTGGCGTGCCGGCGGGCCTTGAGGAGCGCGGCGTGCGACCGCGGATCCTCGATGTGGGCGAGGGTCTTGATGGCCGCGAGGCGCGCCTCGAGCCTGGCGTCCTGCAGCACGCGCACGATCACGGGCAGAAGCCTCGCGTCCCCGGAGGGGACCATGGCGCTGACCACCGAGGCCAGGGCGCGGTTGTCCCCCCGCGCCAGGCGGCTCGTCATGAACTCCGCGACGTGGCCGGCAAGGTAGTCGGTGCCACGCCTGAGCCATATCCCCATGGTGACCAGATCCGCGTCCGCGAGCTGCTCGAGCGGATCCGAGGGCGAGGCGCCGTCCCAGTAGGCGCCGACGCGCTGCTCGAGCCTCGCGAACAGGGCGTCCTTCTTCTCGATGGACGCACGGGCACGCTTCGATTCCGCGAGCCCCAGACGGGCCAGGCCCTCTGTCACCTCCACCGTGAGGCTCGCGTCGTTGCTGGTGACGAGCGCATCGAGTGCCATCTGACCCAGCTCCTCGCGTGCGAGGTTGCGCCGCAGATGCAAGAACCGGCCGAGGGTCGAAGCCGCCACTCGCCTCTCGCGCAGGCTGCCCACCCTGATGAGCTTGGCCTGCCGCTTGACCTCGTCCTCTCCGAGCACCTCCTCGTCGCGCGGCGCATCGTCGTGCTGCTCGCCGACCGCGGGGACGAGGATGCCGTCGGGCTCGTCGTCGAGATCGTCGAGGGCGCGAAGCCGGTTGCCCGTGCTCCACAGCATGTCGAGGAGCGCTCCGGAAAAGGATGCCGGGTCGTTCTGCACCGCCAGGAGCTTGCCGTACTCGCCGGCCACGGCCTCGTGCCCTGCGCGGACGAGCTCCTGGCGCCAGCCGGTGGCGCCGTCGAGACTGGCAATGCCCTCGATGGCCACCCGTCCCAGGTGCAGGTAGAAGGCGTGAAGGACGTCGCAGGACGGCTGCCCGGTTCCAAAGCCCGCCTTCAGGACCTCTGGGTGCGAAGCTGCCAAGTCGTGATATGTATATCAGAGAATGAGCCGGACAATAAGCAGTACCCTCATCGCGCTCGCCTGCGCCGGCTGCGGCCATGCGCCAGTCGCAAACCCCGCTCACCCGGGCCAACAAGGGACTCTCATCATGCACCTGAAAAGCGACCTGGCCGACGGCGTCGAGGTGCTCGAGGTGGAGCTGTGGGTAAACGGCGAGAAGGTGAAAAGCGTCCAGTCGAGCGAGGTGGACGGCGAGCTCGAGCCGGTGGTGCCCCCGGGGGGGACGAGGCCGCTGTGGAGCGGCGCGCATCTTGCGGGCCCTCTCGAGCTCGAGGTCGTGGCCGAGATCTCGGGACCCAAAGGCGGCCCGACGATCCTCGCGAAAGGAAGCCTCATCATGGAGCTCGCACCCCGCGAGGTGGGTGTCCTTGCGACCGTGGGCCCGGTCGGCGACACGGGCGTGGCCGCGGTGGGCATCGACGTGGTGCCGCTTTCGGAGCTTCTTGCCCCCCAGATGTGCATCGAGCCGCCGGCCGAAGAAAAGGAGGCGGGCTGCGACGAGCTCAGTTCGTCTCCTTGAGCTCCCCGGCCAGCTTCTTCATCACCCTCTCGAGAGACCACGTGGCGTCGCGGTCACCGGGCCTTCGCTGCAGGTACACGCGCAGCAGGTCAGCCGCCTTCTCGAGGCTGCCCTCGCGGATCTCGAGGTTGGCCAGCCCCTTGACGGCGTCGAGGTTGTCGAAATCGGCCTTGATCGCCTCGAGAAATGCGGCGCGCGCCTCGCTCGTTCGACCGAGCTTGTCGAAGGCCTCCGCGCGCGACTGCTGCGCGGTGCTGTTGTGGGGATCCGCGGCGCAGGCGCGAGAGAAGTACTTGAGAGCCTCCTTGAAGTCGCGCAGCGGCGACTGGAAAAAATGCGAGCCCAGACAGAGCCAGCAGTCCGCATCCGCGGGATCGAGCTCCGTGGCCCTTCGAAGGATCTTCTCCGCCTCGTCGATCATGCCGTTGTAGTCGCGCACCATGCCCAGAAGCCTGAGCGCGTTGGTGTCGTGCGGCGCGAGCACGGCGCACTTCTCCGCGTAGTCCAGGGCCTCCTCGAACATCTCCTCCTCGAGCAGCGTCAAAGCGAGCTTGTAGAGTGCGGACGCGTCGTCCGGTTGATGCTCGAGCCACTCCTTGAGGTCGATGATCTGATCCCAGGAGTCCTTCTCGTCGCTGCCGTCCATCATGATGGCCGTCCGGCCCTTCTCATCCGAACATGTACACCCTCACTATAACTTGACAAGGCCGGATTTTGAACAGCCCTCTCCATGCAGCACATGCATCGAGCCTCGCAGATCGTCGCCATCGGGTCGAGGAATGGTCATCGTGACAAGATGTATGATACAATCGTAACAGGTAGGATAAAGAAGTTGACGAGGACCACAGAGAGCGTGCTCGGGGCGACGATGGTCCTCGGGGTGATCGTGCTCAGCCCCTACGCATTGTTCGTGCGCACCGGATGCGGGTGCCCCCAGCCACGACACGACGCGGTCGTGCCCGAGCCGCTCTCGCCCGCGGGCGACGATCCTGTTACGGACGAGACGCGACCGGCCTCACAGATGGACGCTTTGGCCAGCGACACGGAGCCTCCTCTGGGGCCGCGCGCCTGCTTCGTGCCCGACGTCGAAATCGACCGCACCGAGGGCTGCGACACGAACGAGCCCTACCCCGGCTGCCGCTGGGCCCTGCCCGATCCTCCCGAACAGGGCGCGACGTACGAGATCTGGCGCTACTCGGGGCACGGCGCGAGATGGGGACGACCCGCTCTCGTATCGCTCGTTTTGGCTGCGGCTCACCGCTACGCCGACGAGACGGGCGGCGAGCGGATCACCGTGGGCGATCTGGACGCCCCTGGCGAGAGGCACAGGACCCACGACCGCGGCGTGGACGTGGATCTCTACCTTCCCGCACACATGGCAACCAAGAACATGGGAAAGAGCGTCTTCGTCGACAACTACGCGGGCAAGGACGCAGGCGAGGTGCAAAAGAGCAGGGATCGGGTGCTGCTCCTCGCCAGGATCCTGGCGCAGTGCGCCTCGGGACGGCTCAGGATCTACTACAACGATCCGCCCGTGATCGAGTCCTTCCTGTCCTGGTTCGAGGACCAGGGGTTATCGACCCCCTTCGGCGCTCCCATGGTGCCACACAACGAGCTGCACCTCTTCCATTTCCACGTGACGATCCCGGATGATCTCGAGATCGTGCCCGGGCAGGATGGCTGAAGGGCCTACTCCTCGGGGTCGCCCATGTCCGGGTTGGGGGTCACGTCGGTCCTGCGCGACGGGGTGTCCTGGCGATCGCGGGGCATGGGCCTGGTCCTCGTGCTCTCCCTGCGGGCTGCCGACCCGAGGGTCGTGCGGCCGATGCCCGTCGGGCCAGGCACCACGGACGACTCGAGGAGGTGCTTGAGGGGGATCTCGCTCGTGACCTTGTCCGTGGGTGGCCCCATGATGCGGTAGGCGCCCGTGCGCAGCGGCGTCCTTATCTTCTTGCGAGGCTGCTGCCTGCGGTACCTTTCCACCCTGCGGGCGAGCTTGAGGGCTGCCGACATCTCTGACGCGCTCTGGAAGCGATCGCGCGGGTCCTTCTCCAGGCCGCGCAGCATGATCCCGGCAACGGCAGGCGGCAGATCGGGGCGCACCTCGAGCGGGTTGGGCGGCGGCATGGACACGATGTCGAGCATCAGCCCGACCGGGCTATCCCCCTGGAACGGAGGCGTGCCGATGAGCATCTCGAACAGGATCACGGACACCGAGTACAGATCCGAGCGGTGATCCACGTCCAGACGGCCACGTGCCTGCTCCGGCGACACGTAGTGCGGTGTGCCGTAGACCCTCCCGGCCTCGGTGATCCTGCGCACCTTGCCGTCGTTTTGCACCAGCCGCGAAACGCCGAAATCGAGCACCTTGACGACCACGGAGCCGCCCGATTGCCTGGCGAGAAAGACGTTCTCGGGCTTGAGATCCCTGTGGACGATGCCCGAGGCGTGCACCGCGGTCAGCACCTGCAGGATCTGCTCCGTGAGCCCCAAAGCCTCGCCCGGATCGAGCCGGCCCGCCTCGCGGATCCTGGCTGACAGGTCGCTTCCCTGCAGGTACTCCATCACGATGTACGGGATGCCCTCCTGGGTGGATCCCAGGTCGAAGACCTTCACGATCCCCGGGTGATCGATGCGTGCCGCGAGCCGGGCCTCCTGCATGAACCTCTCGGAGGTCTCGGTGCTGGAGCAAAGATCCGGATTGAGGAACTTGATGGCCACGGGCCTGTCCACGCCCTTCTGGAAGCCGAGGTAGACGATGCCCATCCCACCCTCTGCGAGGATCTCTCCGATGCGGTAGCGGCTCTCGAGCAAGGTGCCGCCCATTTTCTGGACCTCGGTCAGGGGCCGGCCAGTGTTGGGGCAGTGCTCGACGCTGCGCTGGTGCAGCTGCTTGCAGTAGGGACAGGAGAAGCTTCCCAGGACCTGGTATCTCATCCTCTTGCCTGCTGTCGGACGAAATCGACCTCTCGTCCTCGAAAAGATGTTCTACACAAGCGAAATCAAAAGGCAACACAAAGCAGCTCTTCCAGTATTCTTGAGAAAATCCACAAGATGAGATGATCGATCGTAGAAACACCTCGGGGTGGACAGCAGCAGGAACTTCGAGGTGGCTGCACGGCAGGCAAGCTCAGCCCGGCCTCACGTCCACCCGCACGATCCCCGACTTGCCGAGGGCGATGAACGAGAGGCCTTGCTGAGAGAACACGAGCGGGCAGTGGATCCGGTCCCAGGCGCCCACCACCTGGCCGTCGAGAACGAGCAGATCCTGGCCATCGACCGTTGCGGCGTGGGCCAGGTGGGCGCCGTCAGGGCTGAACGTCACGGAGCAGTGACGGACCTGCTGCGCCCAGGGGCCCTGCAGCGCTTTGTCCAGCACGACGGCCGCCCTTCCGGTCTCCAGCACGCTGAGCGCGACGTGGCCGGCCGGCCCGGGCACGATCCTGTAGACCTGCATGTACGAGCCCTCCTCCGACCACTGGCCTGTGGCCGGATCCAAAAGCAGCACCTGGCAGCGCGAGCCATCGCGCCCCACGAGGGCCGCACCGCCGGGCGCCGGCAGGAAGGCGTGAAGCTCGATGCGCCAGAAATCCGGGCTCGTCGAGCCGGCCACGTGAAGCCTCTCGCGCCCGTTGGTGCGCTCCACGAACGAGAGCCTGCCGAGCGCGTCGAAGGCCGGATCGCGCACGCTGTCGTGAGTGGCCACGGTCTTGCCGTCGGCGACGAGCACGTCCCGACCCGCCTGGTCCGTGGCCGTGTGAGCCCAGCTGGAGCCGTCCTGGCTCGCGGTCACCTGGCCCACACGGGCGAACCACGGTCCTTTCGTGCCCCCGGCCACCAGGCGCTCGCCTGGCTCCGATTGTTCCACCCAGGCGAGCCATGCCGGCGGCTGGCTCGCTGCGCTGGCCCCGACCAGGCGGCGGATGCCCTGGGCCGTGGCCTGCACGATCCCGTCCACGAGGAGGCTCTCCGTGGCCTCCTTGCCGACCACGGCGACGAGCCTGTTGTCCGGTGTCCATGGATGGTCCAGCCGGACGCGGTCGAAGCCGTCGCCGGCAGGGCACTTGCCATCCACCATGACGCACCAGCGGCCCTTCCACAGCCAGGGCCAGGCCAGGTGGGCTCCATCGGCAGAGAACCAGGGGCCCAGGCCTGCACCGAGCTCCATCTCCGGGCTGTAGTGGCCAGCTTCCCCTGCGGGCTCACCATCCAGGTGCACGACGAACCTGGCGAAGTCGTTCTTTCCCCAGGAAACGGAGGCGAACGCCAGCCGGGTGCCGTCCGGGCTCAGGGTGAGGCTCGCGGCCGGTACGTGCGGGAAGGCGCCCACCTGGATGCCGTCGTGGTGAACGAGCCTGGGGCCCTTCTTGGCCTGCGCATCGCCGCCGGTCCCGGGCCCCACGTCGTCGTGGGTGGAGATGCTCGCCCAGTGGGCGAGATCCGGCGTGGCCACGATGTGGATGACCTTCTGGCCCTGCGCCAGGGCCAGAAGCTCGTGCTCTTGCACCTGCGGCCCGTATGACGGGGTCGCCGCCATCACGGCAGCGCAGGCGAGCACGACGGACCGTCTCATCTCGCAGGGCAGGATAACCGGATCCCGCCCGTGGTGCCAATCCCGTCCGGATACCCCCATCGACTCGAGGGATTCGAGGGTTGACTCTGGAATAATCATCCCTAATATGGGTTCGCCTGATTCCGGGGTAAGACCCCATATTCAATGACATCAGCGGGGTGCTCACATGCCACAGGACCGCGAGATCATGATCGAGGTGTCGGGCCTGACCAAGTACTACGGCCCGATCAAGGCAATCGATTCGCTCAGCTTCAAGCTCGAACGGGGCGAGGTGCTGGGTTTTCTCGGCCCCAACGGTGCGGGCAAGACCACGACCATGAAGATCCTCACGTGCTTCATGCCCGCCACCGAAGGCACGGTCATGGTCAGGAAAAAGAGCGTGTTCTTGGACCCGCTCGCAGTGCGCCAGCAGATAGGCTACCTGCCCGAGAACGCCCCCCTCTACCAGGACATGACCGCCCGGGAGTATCTCGGCTTCATCGCCGAGATGAGGGGCGTGGGGTCTGGCGACATCCCGGTACGCATCCGCAAGGTCACGGAAACGTGCGGCCTGGCCGGGATGGTCGACCGGGTCATCGGCACGCTCTCCAAGGGCTACCGCCAGAGGGTCGGGCTCGCCCAGGCCCTGATCCACGACCCCGAGATCCTGATCCTCGACGAGCCCACGAGCGGCCTCGACCCCAAGCAGATCATCGAGATAAGAAACCTCATCAACGACATCGGACGCGTCAAGACCGTCATCCTGTCCACGCACAACCTGGCCGAGGTGCAGGTGGTGAGCACGCGGGTGCTCATCATCCACCGTGGCAAGATAGTGGCCGATTCGCCCACGGACCAGATCCAGAAGCGCATGAGCCGGAACCGCTACGAGGTGGTGCTCGCGGCCGACGACAAGGGGCAGGAGGAGGCCCGGCGCGGCCTTCGGGACGTGCAGGGAGTCGAGCAGGTCGAGCCGCTGCCGACGGAGGAGAAGGACGCGTGGGCCTTCGAGGTGATCGGCAAGGACACGGCCGACCTGCGCCAGCCCATCTTCAGGATGGCCGTGGACTCGGATCGCACCCTGCTCGAGCTCAAGCCCGAGCGGGCCAACCTCGAGTCCATCTTCATGGAGCTCACCAAGGAGTAGGAGGGGCACATGCCGCGCACGCTCAGCATAGCCAAGAGGGAATTCTTCGCGTACTTCAACAGCCCCATCGCCTACATCGTCATGTCGGTGTTTCTCCTGGCGGTGGGCATCCTGTTCTTCATCATGGGCGGCTTCTTCATAGTCAACGAGGCCACCCTGAGGAGCTTCTTCAACGCCTTCCACCACCCCATGTTCCCCGTGTTCCCCCTGTTCGCCGCAGCGGCGACCATGAGGCTCATCGCGGAGGAGAAGCGCCAGGGGACGTTCGAGATCCTCATGACCCTGCCGGTGCGCGACGTGGAGGTGGTCCTGGGCAAGTACCTGGCAGCCCTGGGCTTTCTGTGCGTCGTGCTCGTCGTCTCGCTGGGCTACCCCATCAGCCTCTCGTTCGCCGCGGACCTCGACTGGGGCCCCATCGTGGGAGGGTACGTGGGCCTCGTGCTGCTCGGGGCGGCCTACCTGGCCATCGGCCTTCTGGCCTCGTCTCTCACGGTCCACCAGATCATTGCCTTCTTCGCGGCAGTGGTCATCTCGTTCTTCTTCTACTACGTGAGCTACGGCGCGACGTTCACGCCGGGCCCCGTGGCGTCCGTCCTGCAGTACGTGAGCTTCACGTACCACTTCTCCAACCTCGCGCGGGGGGTCATCGACTCTCGCGACGTGCTGTACTTCGTCTCCGTCACAGTGGCCGCCCTCATGGGGTCCGTCTTGAGCCTGCAGGCGAGGAAGTGGAGGTAGCGCCATGTCGTCAGTCGTCGAGAGAAGCAAGGCATCGGGCGAGTCCATCCTCTTCTACGTCATCGTGCTGGGCATCCTGCTGGCGGTCAACGTGGTCGGCATACGACTGTTCACCAGGGTGGATCTGACCCGCAACAAGCAGTTCTCCATCTCGAAGGTCTCGCGGGAGGCGGTCTCGGGGCTCACGGACCGGCTCGTGGTGAAGGCGTACTTCACCAAGGACCTGCCGCCCCCGTTCAACACCACCGAACGCTACGTACGCGACCTGCTCGGCGAGTACGAGAGCCGCTCCGGTGGCAAGATGAAGGTGGTCTTCATAGACCCCAGCGACGAGACCAGCGCGGAGGAGGCCCGCAAGGCGGGAATCACCGAGGTCACCCACCAGGTCATCGAGAAGGACCAGGCCTCCGAGAAGAAGGGCTTCAGGGGGCTCATCTTCTCCTACATGGGCGACACCCAGAAGATCCCGGTCATCACGGACACCAAGGGCCTGGAGTACGACATCACCAACCTCATCCTCATGATGAGCCAGACCAGGCGCAAGGTGGGCTTCCTCACGGGCCACGGCGAGCCCAAGACCATGGTACCGCCCCAGGACCCCTACAACCCGGACCCGAACCAGGAGCAGCCCGGCCTCGCCATGACGCGCGAGGAGCTCAGGCAGTACCAGGTCATGGAGATCGACCTCGACTCGGGCCAAAGCCCCGTGCCCGAGGACGTGGAGGCCCTCGTCGTGGTGGCCCCCAACCAGCCCATCGGCGACCTGGAGCTGTGGCGCATCGACCAGTTCATCATGCGCGGCGGCAACGTGGCGTTCTTCGTGGAGGGCGTGACCGTGGACGCGTCCATGGGCATGCTCGCCACGGAGCCTTCCAAGGCCGGCCTGGAGGAGTTTCTGGCCCACTACGGGGTCAAGCTCGGCCAGGACATCGTGTTCGATTTGCAGTGCGACACCCTGCCGGTGCGCGGCCCCCTGGGCATACCGCTGGCCAAGCGTTACCCGGGCTGGCCGATGGAGGAGATCACCAACGAGCACCCTTCCACGTTCAAGCTGCCGCTGCTCACGTTCCCCTGGGCCTCCAGCCTGCAGGCCTCCCCGTCGCCGGGAGCCGGGAAGCTGGACGTCACCGTGCTGGCCACCTCCACCCCGGACTCCTGGCGCGAGACGGGCGACATCGACCTGGACCCCAACCAGGACTGGAAGGCGCGCTTCGACAAGGCCAAGGACATGGGGCCTTTCAACCTCGCCATGGCCGTGGAGGGCAACTTCAAGAGCTTCTTCGCGGGCAAGGACCTGACCCAGCTCGAGGGCTCTGGCGGCGCTCCCGTGGACCCGGCCCTGCTCGAGGGCATGAAGGAGGCCACGGACAAGCCCGGGCGCATCCTCGTGGCGGGCAGCTCGCAGATGGTGCTCGACCCGGTGGTCCAGATCCTGGCCCGGCTGCACGGGGCACAGGAACGCTCGGCGAACATGGCCTTTGCGGTCAACACCGTGGACTGGCTCACGGCCAGCCAGGGCCTCATCGAGGTGCGCGGCAAGGGCGTGGAGAACCCCCGCCTGAACATCGAGAGCGAGTCCACTCGCAACCTGCTCAAGTACGGCAACATCCTGGCCTGGCCCATCCTCGTCGTCGCCGCAGGCCTCACGCGCTGGGCCCTGCGCTCGCGAAGGCGCGATCGGGGCGAGTCCCCGGCGGCCCCTTCGAAGAGAAGCGAACCGGAGCCCGGCGAGAGAAGCAGCGAACCTTCGCCCGGCGAGTCGAAGGACGACGAGGAGGGAGCGGGCGACGAGGAGGATCGCAAGGAGGACAGCCGATGAAGCTCAAGTACAGTCTCATCGCCCTCGGCGTGCTGGCCGCGCTCGTCGTCGTGGCTCTCGTCGTGTTCCGCGAGCCGCCCGCACAGAAGCTCGACGCCTCGTTTCCCGAGATCGCCAAGGGCGACGTCACGAAGGTCTGGATCCGCGGGCCGGTGACTCCGGAAAATGGTGCCCGGATCGACGATGCGGAGCCGCCGGTGTTCGAGGAGCTGACGCTGGAGCGCGAGGGCGAGGGCGACGAGGCCACATGGAAGGTCACGAGCCCCGTGACCTACCCGGCCTACAAGGCCTACGTGGACACGATGCTGACACGCATCGAGGAGATGGAGATCCTGGACGTGGCCGTGGAGAGCAAGGCCAACTGGGAGCCGCTCGAGGTGGACGAGGCCAAGGCCATTCACATCAAGATCTTCGGCGGCACAAACCAGCTCGCCGACTTCTACGTGGGCGCCTACAAGAGCGGCAACACCATGGTGCGCCTCGAGGGCGACGAGCGTGTCTTCAAGGTGGCCGGTTCCATCCGTTACGTGTTCGGCAAGAGGCTCAGGGACTGGCGCGAGAAGACCATCCTCGACCAGAAGGCCGAGAACGTCACCCGCATCGCCTACGAGAGCACGGATGGCAGGCTGACCTTCGAGAAAAAGGACGGGGAGTGGACACAGGTGCTCGCCGAGGGCGAGACGCCTCTCGCCAACTTCGATCCCAAGAAGGTGGCTTCCCTGGTCGGAACGCCCGCGAGGTTGAGGGCGGCCGACTTCGACGACGATGCCGTTCTTGCCGAGGCGGGCCTCGCGCCTCATGTGGCAAAGGTCGAGATCACGGTGACGACCCCGGGCGAGCCGGAGGTCAAGGGCCCCGAGGACGTGAAGGCGGAAAACGACGCGGGTTTGGACCCCATGGACGCGCCCGAGCCGACTGTCGAGACCTTCACGATCCTGGTGGGCAAAGACACCGGGGATCAGCAGACGTTCGTCATGCTCGAGGGCAACCCGCAGGTCTTCGTGGTGACGAGGAACGTGACCGAGCGGCTCGTGCCCGCGGCCGACAAGCTCACGACCTTGCCAAAGCCCGACGCTCCTGATCCGGCAGCGCCCATGGCCGGCCCCGGCGTGGCCATCCAGCCGCCCGGTGCGATCACGGACGGCTCCGGCGGCATCCCACCCGAGGTGATGAAGCAGGTGCAGGCCGAGATCCAGAAGCAGAAGATGATGAAGAAGCTCACCGAGAAGCTCTCGAAGCAAGAGTAGCCTTAAAGCCGATGCCCCTCGCCTTCGCGTCCCTGTCGCACGGTACCGTGGCCTTCGGGTTCTTCAACATCGAGACGGACATGCTCCTTCTCGACCGGGTCTTCTTCTTCGCCCGGGACTTCTGCGAGGCCGTCGTGAGCGTGGCCGGGGCCGGTGCGACCACGGCCCGAGCCGGGTTCGAGGGATTCAGGATCGAGCATCCGCGCGATGTGGGCGACCTTCACGGTGCCATCGCCGGGGTGGACCTATCGGGCTTCATCGGCGCCACCTACGCGCTTCGCCCCTTCCCCACGCGCGAGCAGGACTTCAGGCAGAACCCCGAGCCGGGTCTTTCTTGCGATGAGGTGACTTCCATGATCGCGCGCTTCGGAAGGAAGGAGACCCTGGAGCTTTCGCGCGATGAAGAGGGACGGATCTTCACACTGGCCGGCATCCGGTTCGACAGGCAGGGTTTTTTCGGGCTCGTGTCCTACGTGGATCGGGGTGGATGGCCGCGATGGCGCGACGAGACGAGGCCCTCGTACGTGAAAGCCATGATGGAGGCCCTCAGGGACGGCCCCGGGTGGAGCCTGGATCGTACCTGATACTCAAAAATATGATATGCTGCTATCTTGTATGATACAATCCACTCGTGACCGGAAAAGAGCACCTCCATGAGACGGGAGCGATCCTCGCGCGCGCAGCCCTCGTGTCCGGGCTGCTGGTGTTCGCCTCCTGCGCCGCGAGGCCGTACTTCAGCGAGGGAGTGATGTACGCCACGGCCACCACCTACGCGGTGGGGCAGCTGCCCGACACATGGAAGAGGGTCGAGGGGTTCGGCGGCGACGTGGGCTTCATCGACAAGGACACGGGCGCCGTGGTCCTGGCCAACGCCTCGTGCGATGAGTACGAGGATGCGTCCTTGTCCGTTCTCACCAAGCACCTTCTCATCGGGTTCACGGCACGTGAGACACTGTCGGCGAAAGAGCTGACCCTGGACGGCAGGGAGGCGCTCGAGACCACCCTCGCAGCCGAGCTCGACGGCGTGCCCGTGAAGATGACGCTGGTCGTGCTCAAGAAGAACCACTGCGTCTACGACATGTCCCTGATCGCACCGGTCGATCTCTTCGACGGGAAGGCTACGGACTTCGCCGCGTTCGTCCAGGGCTTCTCGGTGATGCCGTGAGCGCCGCCGAGATAGCTTCCTGGGGCAGGATGGGGGGGTGGATCTACCACGTCGGCGGCGTCGCCGGGATGGGCCTCAAGACCCTCGTCAGGGTCGCCACGGGCCGCGTGGAGCCGTTCGAGACGGGCCGGCAGATCGAGGCCCTCGGGGTGCAGTCTTTGAGCATCACCGTGCTCACGGCCATGTTCACGGGCATGGTCATGGCCATCCAGCTCGGGTACGTGATCATGCGCTTCGGCGCCACCGAGTACGTGGGAAACGCCCTCGTCATCTCGTTCTTCCGCGAGCTCGGGCCGGTGCTCACCACGCTGTTGGTGGGAGGACGCATCGGAGCGGGCATGACCGCGGAGCTCGGCTCGATGAGCGTGACCGAGCAGATCGACGCGGTCAAGGCCCTGGGCGCCGACCCCATCACGAAGCTCGTCGTCCCCAGGGTGCTGGCCGTGTGCATCTCGCTGCCGCTGCTCGCCGGGCTCGCCGACATCATCGGCGTGTTCGGCGGCATGTTCATCTGCCGGTACGAGTTCGGGATCTCGTACGACTTCTACCTGGCCTCCGTGATGGACAGCGGCACGCTCATGGACTACATGTCCGGCGTCTCGAAGACCTTGGTCTTCGGGTTCTTCATCGCGGTCATCGCCTGCTACATGGGCTTTGCCACCAGGGGAGGCACCGAGGGCGTGGGCAGGGCCACCACGACGACCGTCGTGGTCACCTCGGTCAACACGCTCATTCTGGACTTCTTCCTCACCAAGCTCTTGACGCTTCTGGGGGTGTGACGTGGCCGACACCCACATCGTCAGGTTCGAGAACGTCAACAAATCGTTCGGCCACAAGGTGGTCTTCGTGGGACTCGATCTGGCCATCCGCACGGGCGAGACGCTCACGGTCATCGGCGGATCGGGAACGGGCAAGAGCGTGCTCTTGAAGATGCTCATAGGGCTTCTCGACGCGGACTCGGGTCGAATCCTCTTCGACGGCGCGCCGCTCGCCGACGAGAAGGACTTCGCCCGGACGCGGCGCAGGGTGGGGATGCTGTTCCAGGGCGGCGCCCTTTTCGACTCGCTCACCGTCGGAGAGAACATCGCCTACCCCCTCCTCGAGAGGGGACAGGTGGCCCGCGGCGAGCTGGCCAGCATCGTCGCCGGTAAGCTCTCCATGGTGGGGCTCGAGGGGATCGAGGATCTCAAGCCCTCGCAGCTCTCGGGCGGCATGCAGAAGAGGGTGGCCCTCGCGCGCGCCATCGCCACCGAGCCCGAGGTCATCCTCTACGACGAGCCCACCACGGGCCTCGACCCGGCGAACGCCTCGCGCATCAACCACCTCATCCGTCACCTGCAGGGCCTACTCGGGGTGACGTCCATCGTGGTGACCCACGACATGCAGGCCGCGTTCTACGTGTCGGACCGGATAGCGCTGCTCGCGGATCATTGCATCGCGGCCGTGGACACGGTCGAGAGCATCCGCGCCTCGAAGGACCCCAGGGTGGCGGCGTTCATCGAGGGCACGTACGGGACGGACGGCTGAGGTCACGGGAGAGGACAGGTCATGAAACGCAACGTCGTCAAGCAGCTCATCTCCGGGATCTTCGTCCTCGTGGGCGCGGCGCTGGTCGCAGCCACCGTGTTCGTGCTGGGCAGCGAGGCGCACCTTTTCGAGGAGCGCGTCTCGTACCGGCTGGAATTTCTCTCCATCGGCGGCCTCAAGCCAGGGGCGGCCGTGAGGCTCGCGGGCATGGAGGTGGGCAGCGTGGTGGCCATCGAGCTTCCCGAGAAGATCGAGAAGAAGAAGGTCCAGGTCATCATACAGGTCAAGGGATCGGTCAAGCAACGGATCCGATCCGACACGGTGGCCACCATCGGCTCGCGCGGCCTTCTCGGCGACAAGGCCGTGGACCTCACCATCGGCACGGCCTCGAAGCCCGTCGTCGAGCCAGGGCGCACGATCAAGACCGAGGAGCCGCCCGACTACTTCGCATTCCTCGAGAAGGGCCAGAAGATCCTGGACAGGGGCGCGGGCGTGGCCGATTCGCTGGACGAGGTCCTCGTGACGTTCAAAGAGGAGGGGACCGCCAAGGACGTGGCCGACATCATGGCGAGCACCCGCAGCATCATGAAGCAGGTGGAGGAGGGCGATGGCATCGCCCATACCCTCATCTACGACGAGAAGGCCTCCCGGGACCTCAAGCAGACCATGGCCCAGCTCAAGGCCACCACGAAGAACCTCAACAAGGGCACTGCCAGCCTGGACGATATCGCCAGCGACGCACGCACCCTTCTCACCCACATCGACGACACCGTGGGCCGGGTGGACCGGGTGATCGCGGCCATCGAGACGGGCAACGGCACGGCCCACAGCCTCATCTACGGACAGGAGGGGGACGGCATCTTCGACAGCCTCACGCTGGCCGCCGAGGCTCTCAAGGAGATGGTGGAAGCCATCCGCGAGCAGGACGGCCTGGTGCACAAGCTCGTCTACGACAAGAACAGCGGCAAGATCATCGAAGATCTGCAGGTGGCCGCCAAGCAGATCCGCCAGATCACCGAGACCATCAGCGAGGGCGAGGGGAGCCTCGGCGGCATCATCAACGACCCCACCGTGTACGAGGACCTGAAGCTCATTTTGGGAGAGGTCCAGCGCAACAAGATGCTCAAGGCCCTGGTCCGCTACGCCATCGAGCAGGACGACAAGAAGAAGGACAAGAAGTACAAGATCCCCACGGTGGAGGAGGTCTACGGCCCCCAGCCCGGGAAGAAGAAGTAGGGCAGGCCCCGCGGCCCGCCCCCGGTGGGGCCCGCCAGCAGATGTCTGCCGGCCCGTGTCGAGGTCACGGGAGAACCTGATCGTCGAAGCCGCACTCGACCCACTCCTCTTTGGTCCTGGCCGTGGCCAGGCACTCGACCTCCTCGGGATCGAGCTTCATGCACTCCTCGATGAAGGTCCCCTTGTCGAGCTTCTCGCGCATCTGGGCTTCCATGGTGGCCCTGTCCACCCGGTCCTCCTCGGGCGCCCACTTCTGGAGCTGCTCGGCGATGCCCGCGCTGATGAGCACGGAGCGCTCCTTGAGCACCTCGCACTGCTTTCTCTTCTTGCTCTCGCCGCAGCCGGCGACGGCCAGGCAGGCGACGAGAACGATGAGGGAGGCTTCGCGCATCAGGCTTTCTCCACTTCTAGCACATGTCGCGCCGTGATGATCGCCCCCCTGTGGGATCCCCGCACGTGGGCCCCGTCCCAGACCACGACCCGCTCGAGCCTGACGCCCGGCTCGACGCGAGCGCCCGCACCCAATATCACGTCCTCTTCGAGGACGGCCCCTGGACCCACCGAGGCGCCGTGAAAGACGAGCCGCGGCCCGATGCCTGCATCGGGTGCGAGCCGGCCAGCCCTCCCCCGCAAAACGTCGAGGTTGCAGCCCAGGTACTCGCGGGGCGTGCCTATGTCGTTCCAGTAACCCTCGTGCAGCAAGCCCGCGATGTCGACGCCGTCGTCGAGCATGCCGAACAACGTGTCTCTCACCAGGCATCCCTCGGCCGGCAGCCTGTCGAGGGCCTGTGGGCCGAGCACGGAGATGCCGGAAAAGACGGTGCACAGGCCCTGGTCCGGGCCAGGGCCGGGCCTCCGTGCCCGGTGGCCCGCGATGGACGCCAGGAGGCCGTCCGGCCCGAGCACCACCGTGCCATAGCGGGCGTGATCGGGGTGTCGCACGAGCGCCAGGGTGACGGCCGCGCCTGACCTCTCGTGGTGGGCCAGAAAATGCGCAAGATCGAGATCGCAGATCACGTCGCCATTGACCACGATGAGCGACGAGGCGCCCAGCCTGCTCGCCGCGAGGCGGATCCCGCCGCCCGTACCCAGTATCCGGCCGGTCTCGTCGGACCATGCGATCCTGACGCCATGGGCCGAACCGTCTCCCAGGGCCTCTTCAACGCCACCGGCCAGGTGGTGCAGGTTCACGGCCACGTCGGTGATCCCGGCCGCACCCAAAGATCGGGCGGCCCAGGCTGCCGATGGCCGACCCGCCACGGGGACGGCCGCCTTGGGCCGCTCCAGGGTGAGCGGCCGCAGCCGCGTACCGAGCCCGGCGGCGAGGATCACGGCTTTCATGCGAGGGCCTGTCAGGCGGCCTTGTCGCCGAGGTAGCGCACCAGGACCACGGTGATGTTGTCCACGCCGCCGTTCTCGTTGGCGGCCTCCACGAGCTTGCTCGTGGCCACGCTCAGGTCGCTGCCATGCGCCTCGACGATGCGCAGCAGGTCGGGGTCCTTGACCATTCCGCTCAGGCCGTCGGAGCACAGCAGGTAGAGATCGCCGGGCTTGTACGGCTCGAAGGTGGTGTCCACCTTGACCGTCTCCTTCATGCCCAGCGCCCTGACAATCACGTTCTTGTGCGGGAACTTCTCGATCTCCTCGGGCGTGAGTTTCTTCATCTTCATGTAGTCGTTGAGCAGGGAGTGATCCTCGGTCATCTGGTCGATCTTGCCGTCGCGAATGCGGTAGATGCGAGAGTCGCCCACGTGCGCCAGGTAGATGCCCTCGGGCACGAGGAACGTGGCCACCAGCGTCGTGCCCATGCCCCTGTACTTGGCCTCGGCCTGGGCCGCCTCGAAGATCCTCAGGTTCGCGAGCTTGACGCCCGTGATGAGGCGGTTCTCCTCGTACTTGCGGGTCTTGTCCATCTTGTACGGCCAGGTGGCGTCGGGGTCCTCGCCCGTGGCCTGGAAGAAGTTCTTTATCGTCTCGATGGCGAGCTGGCTCGCGATCTCGCCCGAGGCGTGACCTCCCATGCCGTCGGCAACGAGATAGAGGTTCTCTTCCTCGATGACAGTGAAGCTGTCCTCGTTGTGGGACCTCTTGCGACCGACGTTCGTCTCGCCGGCAACCTGCACTGGGATGCGCTCGGTAGGCACTTGAATTCCTCGTTTTCCGAACGAAAACCAGCAAATTTGTATCACAGCGGCGTCCTGCGGGCAACCCGGTATGTGTGTCTTGGCGCCATGGCCCCGGCAAACCTGCCGGAGCATTGCACCCGGCCTGTTTGCAGGGTAAAAACGCTCGTTTCGGTCAGGAAAATGAACATCGTCTTCTACATCTGCTTTTTTCTCTCGGGTGCCACGGGGCTTGTCTTCGAGAACCTGTGGGTCAGGATGCTCACCCTCGTGTTCGGCTCCACGTCTCTGGCCGTCAGCTCCGTGCTCACCGCGTACATGGGCGGCCTGGCCCTGGGCTCCTGGCTGTTCGGCAGGTGGGCGGACCGGATAAGGTCCCCCCTGAGGGCCTACGCTCTTCTGGAGCTCGCGGTGGGCGCCTTCGCGCTCATCGTGCCTCTGGTGGTGAACGGCATCTACCCCTCCATCAACACCTGGCTCTGGAGCACGTTCGAGCCCGGGTACTTCGCGTTCTCGTTTTTGAGGTTCGCCTTCTCCGTCCTTCTGCTCATCGTGCCCACGACTTTGATGGGCGGCACGCTGCCCATACTCAGCAAGGCCGTCATAGGGACCGAGCAGGAGATGCGCCGGGTGGGCTCCGGCGTGGGCTGGCTCTACACCGCCAACACCACGGGAGCGGTTCTCGGCACGTTTCTGTGCGGGTTCGTCCTTTTGCCCGGCATCGGCCTTCGCAACACCAACCTCGCAGCCGGACTGACCAACGTGCTTCTCATCGGAGGGCCTCTCTTGCTCCTGGGGCCCACCATCGTCCACGCGCTGGGGATTGCCAGGGCCCTCGCGGCCCAGGCTATCGAGGACTCGACCGAAAAGCCCGGAGGGATGGCCCCGAGGGAGCTCGACCGGACGGCACGGTTGGTCGTCCTCGTGGCATTCGGGGTGAGCGGCCTGGCCTCCATGAACTACCAGGTCATCTGGTCGCGCGTGCTCTCCATGGTCATCGGCTCGAGCGTATACGCCTTCGCCCTCATCCTCATGGCCTTCCTCGTGGGCATCGCCCTGGGCTCCAGCATCGCGAGCGCCGTGCTGCGGCGCTGGCCGGGGCTCGACCACGTCGCCTTCCTGGCCTTCGTGCAGCTCGGCATCGGCTCCATGGCGGTGCTCGACTACTTCTTCGTGGACAACTACCCCTACTGGTTCGCGGGGCTCGTGACGCAGCTCACCGAGTTCGAAAAGCACGTGGGCCTCGTGCAGTTCATGATGTTCGCCGTGGCGGCCGCGGCCCTCATGCCGGTCACACTGGGCATGGGCGCGACCATGCCGCTCACGGTGGCAGCCCTGTCCTCGGACCGCGGGCACCTGGGCCGCGATGTGGGCAACGTGTACGCCGTCAACACCCTGGGCGCCATCGTCGGTTCGTTCGCCTCCGCCTTCGTGTTCGTGCCCGGGCTGAGCCGGATCGGCTTCGGGTACGGGCTGCAGTGGTCCTACCTTCTGTCCGTCGTCATGAACGTGGGCCTGTTCAGTGCCCTCGTGCTGGTCTCCGGATGGCGCCGGGGCTCGCGCCCCATGGCCATCGCCATGCCCGTGCTCCTGGGCCTGGGGGTGGCCGCGACCATCGGCACGAACGCCATGTGGGACCCGGCCCGGCTGACCATCGGAGCCTTCAGGGTGAGCATGGCAGACGACGTGCTCGACGAGGAGAGCTGGGGCCACCCGGAGATCACGTACTACTTCGACGGAGTGTCCACCACCGTGAGCGTCGAGCGGTGGGGCCAGCACCTGGCCATGAAGAACAACGGCAAGGTGGACGCGTCCAGCGGTGACGACATGGTCACCCAGATCATGGTCTCCGCCTATCCCCTCATGTTCCACCCTCGAATCCTCGAGGGCGAGGTGAGGACGGCCATCATCGGCTTCGGCTCGGGCGTCACCGTGGGCGCGGCCATGCAGTTTCCAGTCAAGAGCGTGAAGGTCGTGGAGCTGGAGCCCGCCGTCGTGGAGAGCTCTCAAAAGTTCGCGGATTTCAACTTCCTCACCTACGGGATCGACGGCTGGCCCTACGTGCTGACGGACGGCCTGACCGTGGTCTCCAACGACGGGCGCAACTTTCTCGTCTCGGGGGTGGAGCAGTACGACGTGATCATCAGCGAGCCCTCGAACCCCTGGATCACGGGGGTGAGCAACCTGTTCACCGAGGACCACTACCGGGCCGCGGTCAAGAGCCTGGCCCCGGGAGGGATCTACTGCCAGTGGATCCAGCTGTACGAGATGAGCCTGCCGAACATCAAGACGCTGTTCGCCACCTTTGCCACCGTGTTCCCCCACGTGGCCGTGTTCGCCGCAGACCCGCTGAGCTCGGATACCATCATGCTCGGCAGCTTCGAGCCCATCGTTTTCGATCTCGGGCGCGTCAGGGCCCTGTTCGCTCGACCCGAGGTCGACAGGGCCATGCAGGTGGCCGAGATCGCTGGTCCGCACGACGTGGCCGGCCGCATCATCTTCGCCTCGCGCAGCGAGGTGCTCGAGTACTGCGCGGGCGCAGCTGTGAACACGGACGACAATGCCCTCATCGAGTTCGCGGCACCCAAGGATCTCATCGGCTACTCGCGAAACGAGCGATCGGCCTCGGAGATCTACGCGGAGGACTGGAAGTACGGCAACGTCGACTTCCTTCTCTCGGGCTATGGCACGGGTGTCGAGGCGGCCGGCAACTACGCCGAGCTGGCACTGGCGCTGGCCGGGTGTGGCCGCTACGGGCTAGCTGGGCACATGGTGGAGACGAGCGGGGCCACGGCCAGAAGCGAGATGGGAGAGCTCGCGGTGCTGGTGCTGGCCAACCTCTCCACGGACGAAAACGATCCGGAGGTCGTGTTCGAGCCGCCCATCCCTGGCCCGGAGATGGATCCGGCCACGCAGGAGCTCTTCTGGGGCAAGTACGACCGCGCCCTGGAGCTGCTCATGCAGGGCGACGCCCGGAAAAGCCTCGAGGAGCTGCTGGGGATCCCCGACGTGCTCCTCGACAACTCGGGGCCAGGGATTGCCTTCCTGCACGCATACCTGCTCTACTACAATGCCATGTACGCGGACGCCATCGACATCCTGGAGGAGCTCAAGCAGCGTCCGGACGGGTTCTCGCGCACCTCTCCCGAAGTCTACTACTACCTTGCGAAGGCTCACGACCGATCCTATAATTACCCTTCTGCCGTCGTTGAGATGAAGAGCTACGTGCTCATGAAGCTGGCTCAGCGGCTGGAGCAGCAGGCGCAGAAGGACGAGCAAATCACCGATCAGGGGGTGACAGCAGATGGCGGGCAAGAAGAGAAAAGCGAAGCCGATGAAGTCAGCGAAGAAGAGCCCTCGGGGGGACAGGGCCACCTCGAAAAACCGCACCAGGAAGACAGGGGCGAAGAAGGTGACCACGAAGAAGAAGGCGAAGGCCTCTAGGGCGACCGCCGCGAAAGTCGCTCCAAAGAAGCAGGCCCCAAAGAAGCAGGCTCCAAAGAAGCAGGCTCCAAAGAAGCAGGCTCCAAAGAAGCAGGCTCCAAAGAAGCAGGCCCCAAAGAAGCAGGCTCCAAAGAAGCAGGCCCCAAAGAAGCAGGCTCCAAAGAAGCAGGCTCCAAAGAAGCAGGCCCCAAAGAAGCAGGCCCCCGTGACGACGAGCCCTGTCAGGCCGGCCGAGGCAGCGAGGGCCGTGGAAGCCTTGGCCGCCCAGGTCCGCATCCTCGGGGAGGAGGCCGAGGCTCGCAAGGCCAGGCTCAAGAAAGCCCCGAAGCTGCCGAGGCAGGTCCTCAACGAGTTTCGCGGCATCCTGCAGCAGAAGCGCATGCGGATCCTCAACAAGGCCCGCAGCACGATCGAGGAGGGCATGAAGTTCGACGAGGCCGACCTGCCGGACGAGTACGATCAGGCGACCAGCGAGTACCTGCAGTACTTCACGCTCAGGCTGCGCGGCAGGGAGAAGTACTTTCTGGACAAGATCGAACAGGCCCTCGCACGCATCGAGGACGGGTCGTTCGGCATCTGCGAGGCCTGCGGGAACGAGATCGGCATCAACCGTCTCTACGCGAGACCCGAGACCACCTTGTGCATCCGGTGCAAGGAAGCGCAAGAGCGTGAGGAGCGCCAGTTCGGCGACTAGAGGATCGCATCACCCCCGGGGCTACTTGCAGGATTTCTTGCCCTTCTCGAGCTTGGCCTTGACTGATGCCACTTCGGGGTGGTCAGCGGGCGCCGTCTCGAGAAACTTCTTGTAGGCCTTCTTCGCCTTGCACCATTTGTGAGCGCAGCACATGGAGTCCGCCTTGGCGAGCTTGGCCGCTACGCTGTCCGGCTTTTTCTCGAGCGCGAGATCGAACGCACCTGCTGCCTTCTTGCACTCGCCCATGGCCAGAAGACACATGCCCATCTCGGTCTGCACCGAGAAGGCTTCCTGGGCATCGGCAGGCAGGATCGAGAGAAGCGCGAGCGCGGCGCCCGGATCTCCCAGCAGCCTGAGGCTGCGAGCGACCCTGAGCACCTCCTGAGGGTTGCCAGCACCCTTCTGGGTCATCCTCTTGGCCAGCTTGTGGGCGAGCTTCGAGGCATCATCCTGGGCACCTGCGGAGATGAGAAGCTCGAGCGCCTTGAGACCCAGCTCCAGCTGGTGGGGGGCGCACCCGAAGGCGCTGGCCAGTGCCTTGCCGGCACCAGCAAAGTCCTTCCTGTCGAACGCTATCTCGGCGACATCGATGAACGGATCGGGGTCCCCCGGAGCGAGCTCGGCGCTGGCGAGGTAGGCAACGACGGCCTCGTCGAGCTTGCCCATCTTTTCGAGCACCACCCCGCGGTTGTATGCGGCCTCGAAGTTCTCGAAGTCCGCCTCGAGGGCCTTGTCGCAGGAGGCGAGGGCCTTGTCGAGCTCGCCAGCCTCCAGGTAGGCGACGGCCAGGTTGTTGAGCGGCTCCGTGGCGTCCGGCTTCTTCTCGAGCGCCTTCAGGTACATCTCGATGGCCGCCTCGGTGCTGGACTGCGACTGCAGCACCATGCCGCTGTAGTAGTAGGCCTCCCAGCGATCCGGATCGGCCGCGACGGCCTTCTCGAACAGCTCCAGGGCCTTTGCCTCGTCGCCGGAGAGGAACGCCTGCTCTCCCTGGGTGAGCAGCTCCTCGAAGTCGACCGCGCCTGCGAAACGCCCGCACGTGGCCACCGACGCCACGAGCGCGAGGCCGACCACTGTGGCCCGCTTCATGCTAGTAGATCTCCTTCTCCAGCTCGGTGAGATCCGGCAGCTCGTCGAGGTTCGGCATGAGCGTGATCTCGATGCGACGGTTCTGGGCCTTGCCGTCCTCGCTGTCGTTCGAGGCCGTGGGCTGGTACTCGGAGTAGCCCGCAGCGGAGAGGTTCTCGGGTGAAACGCCGTGCTCCTGGAGGAACTTCACGACGGCGACCGCACGCGCGGATGAGAGCTCCCAGTTGGAAGGAAACTTCTTTCCCTTGATGGGCACGTCGTCCGTGTGCCCGGCCACCTGGAACTCCCTGTCGCCGATGGTGGAGAGCACGGCCGCCACCTCCGCAAGGGTCTTCTGGCCCTCCTCGGAGAGGTCCGCCTGGCCGGACTCGAACAGGATGGCGCTCGGCAGCTCCAGCATCATCTTGCCGTTCTTGATCTTGACCTTGAGCTTGCCTCCCTCGATGAGCGCCTTGAACTTGGCCAGCATGTCCTTGAGCGTGGCGAGCCTCTTCGTGGCCTGCTCCTGCTTCTTCTTCATCTCCTCGATGAGCTTCTGCTTGGCATCTATGTCGGCCATGGCGCCGGAGAGCTCACCTGAAAGATCGGACAGCTTGACACCCAGCTGCTCGAGCTTGGCGAGCATGGTCGCGTTGTCGGCGCCAAGCTCGTCGATCCGGATCTGGTCGAACTTCCGGAGCTCCTCGAGGTCACCGAGCTCCTTCTCGAGGTCCTTGATCTTCTTGAGGGCGCTCTCGTACTCCTCCTGCGAGACGCAACCGGACATCACCATCACGACCAAACCGGCCGCGGCCATCATCTTATTCGTGCGCATGTGTGCCTCCACTGTGCGCGAGCCCACCGTGGGAACCCGCCTTGCCTACAGCTCCTTTTCCAGATCGGTGAGATCCGGCAGCTCGTCGAGGTTCGGCATGAGCGTGATCTCGATGCGACGGTTCTGGGCCTTGCCGTCCTCGCTGTCGTTCGAGGCCGCGGGCTGGTACTCGGAGTAGCCGGCCGCGCTGAGCTGCTCGGGAGAGACCCCCATCTGCTGCATGAACTCCACCACGGCCACCGCCCTGGCCGCGGACAGATCCCAGTTGGACTTGAACTTGCTGCCCTTGCCGAGCGGCACGTCGTCCGTGTGCCCGGCCACCTGGAACTCCCGCCCACCGATGGTGGAGAGCACGGCCGCCACCTCGGTCAAAGTCTGCTGACCCTGCTCCGACAGGTCGGCCTTGCCGGACTCGAACAGGATGGCGCTGGGAAGCTCCAGCATCATCTTGCCCTTCTTGATCTTGACCTTGAGCTTGCCCCCCTCGATGAGCTTCTTGAACTTGGACAGCATGTCCTTGAGCGTGGCGAGCCTCTTGGAGGCCAGCGCCTCCTTCTTCTTCATCTCCTCGATGAGCTTCTGCTTGGCCTCCAGATCGCTCTGCATGGCCTCGAGGTTGTCCTGGGCCGACTTGAACTTGTCGGCCAGAGCGGCCTTGTCACCGCCAAGCTTGGTGAGCTCGTTCTCGAGCGCCGTCTGGTACTCCGTCATGGAATCGATGCGATCCTCGAGCATCATCTTGGCCTGCTCGAGCTCCGCGTTCTTCTTTCCGAGGTTCTTGATCTCCAGATCCTGATCGGCGATCTGGGCCTTGTAGTCGCCGCAGCAGCCGGCCATGAAAAAGGGCACGGCCAAGGCAAGGGCCATGACGCCTGCAAGCTCCCGTTTACTCGTCTCCATCTCGACTCCTCCTGGTCGTGGGTGTGGTTCGAGTAAAACCCTTCGAGCCCGATGCGTCAAGCGTCCAGGCTGGCGAGCCAGCGCAGCAAGGGATCGGGGTCGGCCAGGCTGGAAAGCGCGAGGTCCGCGCCGAGCCTGTCGAGCTCGGCCAGGCTGTAGGATCCCGTCGCCACGAGAGCGCAGGGCAGGCCACAGGAGCGCGCGGCTCGAAGGTCGAGCGGCGTGTCACCCACCACGGCGACCGTGACGTCCTTCGAGGCGTGCTCGCGAGCGCTCATCGTGGCCTGCCTCACGACGTCGGCCCTGTCCTCGTGATCGTCTCCGAAAGCACCGTACGCGAACCAGCAGGGATCGATCCCTGCGCTTCTGAGCTTGCGCTCGGCTCCTTTTTTCAAGTTGCCCGTGGCGAGCCCGGGGGCCGCTTTCGTCACGTGGTGGAGCCGACCGATGAGCTCGAGCACCCCTGGACAGGGCTCGGCCGGCGTGATGGACAGCTGCGCATCCAGGGCCGCGAGATAGCGCTTGACGAACTGCTCCTGGAGGTCGCCGATCATGGTCGGCAACAGACCCGTTTTCATCTGGCGCGAGAAGATCTCCACGAGGATCGCGTGATCCGTGCGACCGGCCATCGAGACTCCCTCGGTGGCGTCGGGCCAGCCCCATGCCTCCTCGAAGACGCGTTTCATGGCCGTCGAGCCGGAGCGCCTCGCATCCACCAGCGTCTGATCCACGTCGAAGAGCACCGCAATCATCCTGTTCTCTCCTCCCGATCCTTGGTTTGCACCAGGATCTCAGAGCTCGCCTTGGGGGGCAATGACCATGGCCATGGATTTACACCACACAGGGGTCGGGCTATGTTGCGCTGAAAAGTCTCTGGCAAGGAGGAAGGACATGTCGCGACGGAGCTGGATCGTATCGAGCGTGGGCCTGTGCGCTACGATCTCCTGCACCAGCCCTTCTGGCCCTCGCCCGGTGGAGGGGCCCATCGTGATCGCGAGCGACCACGGAACGCTCTCGATAGGCACGGATCCGTTCTCCATGACGCTGGTCTCCAGCGCAGGCGACGTCCTGTTCGGCACGGCCACGGACCCTTCGGGCGAGGGCGACGCGGGGCTGACGTACGGCTCGTTCCAGACGCTGGAACGGACACATTTCTACAACCCTGGCCACACCGAGGCCCAGGGCTCCGACACCCGCTGGGTGCCTCGCTGGCATGCAGCTGGCATCGTCACCAGCGCCACCCTTGTGGGCGATGCGTGGGAGCTCGAGGTGACGATCCACGAGGACGTGGCGACGAGGCTTCTGGTGACGGTCGTCCCCGAGCCCCAGGTGGGCTTCAGGATCGAGCTGGCCCTCGAGGAGCCCGGAGCCGTGGCCTTCACCCGGCTGGGCCTGGATCTGCCAGGAGACGAGCACTTCTACGGGCTCGGCGAGCGTTTCGACGGGGCCGACGCAAGGGGCGGAGCCTACGAGATGTTCATGGCGATCGGGGATCTGGACAGCGGGCTCAACGACGTGCACGT